>JAUPKM010000593.1 GCA_030837445.1 Actinomycetota bacterium | reverse complement strand
GTCACCCCTCGGTCCTCGAACAGCTTCGCGAGTACCCGGTGGGTGATGGTGGCACCGACCTGGGACTTGATGTCGTCGCCGACGATCGGAACACCGGCGTCGGTGAACTTCTGCGCCCACTCGGGGGTGCCTGCGATGAACACCGGCAAGGCGTTCACGAACGCGACCTTGGCATCGATGGCGCACTGGGCGTAGTACTTGGCAGCCGCCTCTGAACCCACTGGCAGGTAGCAGACCAGGACGTCTGCGCGCGATTCCTTCAGCGCGGCGACGACGTCTACCGGATCGTCATCGGATTCGATGATCGTCTCGCGGTAGTACTTGCCCAGACCATCGAGCGTGTGGCCCCGCTGCACCGTGATCCCGGTCGGCGGCACATCACAGATCTTGATCGTGTTGTTCTCGCTCGCCGTAATGGCGTGTGCGAGATCCTGGCCCACCTTCTTGGCGTCCACGTCGAACGCGGCCACGAATTCCACATCGGAGATGTGGTACGGACCGAACTTGACATGCATCAGACCAGGAACGTTGGCGTTCTCGTCGGCGTCGGCGTAGTACTCCACGCCTTGGACCAGCGATGAGGCACAGTTGCCCACACCGACGATGGCTACCCGTAGGGAACCCATCTCTACCCTCTTTCGTTAGATGCCGGGCGGCCGTCACCGCTGGCTTGTTCGTTAGCGATGAGCTCGGAGAGCCACCGCACTTCCCTTTCCACTCCCTCAAGACCGTGTTGCTGTAGGACCAGGGTGTAGTCATCGAGGCGCTCCCGAGTGCGCGCCACAGAACCGCGGAGCGTCGCGCGGCGTTCTTCCAGCCGACTGCGTCGTCCCTGCAGGATGCGCAGCCGAGCGTCCACGTCGGTCTTGCCGAAGAAGGCCAGGTGCACGTCGAACCGCTCGTCCTCCCAGGCCTCGGGGCCTGATTCGTCGAGCATCGACTGCAGTTGTTCCTTACCTTCGGCGGTCAGCTTGTAGACGATTCGAGCTCGACGGCCGGACAGCGCCGGGGCGCCGGCGTCGGCCGGGCCATCCTCGGCGATCCAGCCGCGCGCCAGCATGTCCTTCAAAGCGGGGTATAGGGAACCGTAGGAGATCGCGTGGAAGGTCCCGAGGATCGAGTTCAGTCGCTTTCGCAACTCATACCCGTGCATCGGACTCTCGTGCAGCAGACCTAGCACTGCGAGGATGAGTACGCCGTTGCGCTTGCCCATCTCGCCTCCCTGGCTGAGGTATCCCGTTCAAGTTTTGATATATCGCTTCGATATGTTCCTACGATACCTGCACGGCTGCGATTTGGAAACTGCCCATCCCGCTGCGTGTCGTGGGATCAGAATTCGCGCGTACCCTTGCTGCCGTGGCAAATTCGTACTCGGGCAATCCGCGGGGCACCCGAATCGGTGCGACACCACGGGCGGCCAGGGCGATCCCGCAGACCCCTCGGGCCACCGAGGAGGTCGCCGATCCCACTGTGCCCAGGCACTGGGTCGACCACGGAATCCACCGCCGGCGGGCACTGTCCGCGCTGGTGTTGTCCGCGACCGGATCCAGTGATCAATTGGACCCCCACCCCGACCTGATCAGGGCCGCGAAACATCACGGTGAACCCACCGCCCAATCCTGTCCTTGGTGCCGCTCGGAAGCACTGGTTCTGCTGCGCTACGTCTACTCCGATGAGCTCGGTCCATTCAGTGGCCGACTCCGCACGGAGCCGGAACTACGCGAGTGGGCGGTGCAGTTCGGCTTCCTCGACGTTTACGTCGTGGAGGTGTGCCCTGACTGCAAGTGGAACCACCTGTTGCACACTTATGTGGTGGGCGACGGTCGCCAGCGGTCACCTCGTCGGGCCCCGGCGGACCTGCTGGAGTAGGCCGCAGTCGCCGGATCCGATGAGTCACATCGAGCGATGTAGGAACGGGAAACAGGTTCATGGCCAAGAAGAAACGCTTCATCGACTACCCCCGCTGGGGACGCACCGGCGTCCGTCGATGGCTGCCCTCCTGGCGCCTGATTCTCGGCACTGTGGTGGGCGTCGTGGTGCTGGCGGTCGCCAGTCTGGCGGCTGCCGTTGCACTGGTTCAGGTGCCCGAACCGAATGACGTCGCCCGGGCGCAGGTGACCACCTTCTACTGGAACGACGGCACCACCGTGCTCGGCAAGATGTCGGAGACGAATCGGACGAATGTCGACTTGGCCGACGTCCCCAAACCTGTCCAACAGGCGGTGCTGGCGGCGGAGGACAGGGACTTCTACGACCATGGCGGATTCTCGCCGAGCGGGTTGGTGCGCGCTTTCTGGAACAACTTCTCAGGTGGCTCCACCCAGGGCGCCTCGACTATCACCCAGCAATACACCAAGAACGCCTTTCTCACCCAGGAGCGCAGCTATGTGCGCAAGGTGAAGGAACTGGTGTTGTCCATGAAGTTGGAGTTGCAGACGTCGAAGGACGAGATCCTCGGGAGCTACCTCAACACCGTCTACTACGGCCGGAACGCGTACGGCATCGAGGCGGCTTCTCAGGCGTACTTCGGGATACCCGCCAGTCAGCTGAGCACAGCCCAGGGTGCAGTGCTGGCGGCGCTGCTGCAGTCCCCCAACCGGCTGTCGCCGACGAAGAACCCCAAGGGTCTGCAGGCCAGGTGGAACTACGTACTGGATGGCATGGTCATCAAGGGCTGGCTCACCCAAACCGAGCGCGACCAGCAGAAGTTCCCGGTCATCAAGCCCTATCAACCGCCGACGAACTACTACCAGGGCACCGACGGCTATCTGTTGGCCGCAGCTCAACGGGAGATGCTGGCCAAGGGCTACACCGAGGACCAGCTCAACATCGACGGGTTGAAGATCACCACCACCTTCGACGGGACGGCCCAGGCAGCGGCAGTGGAGGCGGTGGATAACAACCAACCGACCGAAGACACCGAAGGGCTGCGGATCGGACTGGCGTCGGTGACGCCCGGCACCGGCGCAGTCGTGGCCATGTACGGCGGGCCGGATTTCCAGCAGAACCAGTACAACAACGCAGATCAGGCGCGCGGCCAGGCCGGGTCCACCTTCAAGCCGTTCGGTCTAGCCGCCGGTCTTGCCAATGGCGTCACCCTCGACACCTACTACAACGGCGATTCGCCGCAGCAGATCGGTGGCACGACGATCGAGAACTACGGGAACACCAGTTTCGGGACCGTCAACATGTTGACCGCCACCGAGAACTCGATCAACACCCCATACATGCATATGAACGTCGATATCGGTCCGGCCAAGACCAAGGACTCGCTGGTTGCGGCCGGGATACCGGCCAACACGCCAGGGCTGACCGACGACGCGACGAACGTGCTGGGCGCGGCCTCGACAACAGCCCAGGATCTTGCCGGCGCCTACGCGACGCTCGCGGCCCGCGGCAAGCAGGTGGCGCCGACGACCATCGCGGAGATTCGGACGGCCTCCGGGGAGTTGACCTTCTCGCTCACCGAGATGGCGAAACCGGTGTACCAGGAGCAGATTGCCGATCAGGTGACCTACGCCCTGCGGCAGACGGTCTCCCAGGGCACCGCGTCGGTGGCGCAAGGTGTCGGGCGACCGGTGGCGGCCAAGACCGGGACCACCGACGACAACATGTCGGCGTGGTTCGCGGGCTACGCGCCGCAGCTGGCGACCGCGGTAATGATGGTAAAGAACGACGCCGCCGGCAACAACGTGTCGCTGTCGGGCACCGGCGGACTCTACTCGGTCACCGGCGGGTCGTTCCCCGGACAAATCTGGACGGCCTATATGTCGCAGGCGATGGCCGATTTGCCGGTGGAGGAGTTCGTCGACCCGGAGACGATCTACCAGGACAACAATGTGGAGTCCTACCAACCGACTGAACCCACTGAGCAGCCGAGCGAGAGTCCGACCGACATCCCGACGCCAACCGAGCCGACCCCGACCGAGCCGACGCCGATCCCGACGCCGACCCCGACCGAGCCGACCCCGCCCACGCCGCCGACCCCGCCGACGCCACCTGCGCCGACGGTGAGTGGCGCGGCGGAGGCGGCCACCAGCAGTCGCCGATTACCCGCGCCGGTGGGCTGACGCCCGGTTGGCGTCCGTCGGGGGCTGGCCCGCGCTGATCGGATCCTCTGTTGAGGACGCCTCCGAATGGGTCCGCGACTACCTGAACCAGATCATCGAAGTCGATATTCAGGGCCTCGGAACGAAGCGTGACCCAGAGAATCTTCGTCGACTCATCCGTTCGCTCGCCCGTGGGACGGGTACAGAATTATCGGTGAAAGCGATGGCCGCGGATGTGGGGGGAAGGGCGGGCACGGCATCACGCAATACCGTCGATGCCTACCTGGGGGCACTTAACCGGCTGATGATCTCAGAGGATCTGCCAGCGTGGGCTCCCCACATGCGGTCCGCGACGCCGCTGCGCGCCAGCCCGACCAGATTCATGACCGACCCGTCCATTGCCATCGCAGCTCTTGAGGCGGGCCCACGCCGCATGCTCGCCGACCTCAACGCGACCGGCTTTCACTTCGAAGCGCTCGTGGTCCGAGACGTCAGGGCCTACGCTCAGCCGATCGGCGGCACCCTGCACCACTGGCGGGATAACAACGGCCATGAAGTCGACATCGTCATCACCCTGCGCGACGGGCGGTGGGCTGGCCTTGAAGTGAAGATGAATCCGGACGACGTCGAGGTAGCAGCGAGATCCTTGGTCAGGTTCGCCGCCAAGATTGACACAGCCAAGACCGGTGAACCTGCATTTCTGGCCGTCGTCACAACGCGCGGTACAGCTCACCGGCGAAAAGACGGAGTCATAGTCATACCGCTCGCCGTCCTTGGCCCGTAGTGCTCAGAGTGTCGGCTAATCGCTGCAGAAGCAGGTTCGGCGACGGGTGTGGTGTCCGCTGGCTGTTGGCGCGGGACGTTCAGGACGCCGCCCTGCGGATCGGTGCCGG
This sequence comes from Actinomycetota bacterium, assembly GCA_030837445.1. Taxonomy (GTDB): domain Bacteria; phylum Actinomycetota; class Actinomycetes; order S36-B12; family UBA10799; genus JACJWR01. The sequence goes on along the minus strand of JAUPKM010000593.1, from coordinate 1 downwards.
T
>JAUPKM010000592.1 GCA_030837445.1 Actinomycetota bacterium | reverse complement strand
GGCCACCGCCACCGCCACCGCCGATGCGGCGACCCGCGCCGCGGGTGCGGACCGCGACGCCCTGGCCGCGGTACGCGCCGAACTGGACACCGCCCGCGCTGAAGCCCGCGCCGAACGCGAAGCCCTACGCACCGACCACGCCACCCAACTGGCCCAGCTGCAACGCAACGCCGACGAACGCGCCCATGCCCTCACCGAAGCGTTGAACACCGCCCGCGACAGCGCCGCGGCCTACCGCACCCAACTCGCCACCCACACCGACACCCCCGCACCGCGGCGGCGCTCACCGGCCACCGACCCCTCCAACGAATAACCCGCCAACCCGCCCGCGGGCAGTTCGCCGCGATGCGCCCCCAAGCGCACGTACGTCAGGGACCTGCCACCCGAGGCCGCGTGCGATCTGGCATGTCTGCAAACGCATTACCGCCGCCTTCGGCGCCGCGCACAAACATGCGCGCCCCGGGTGGCCTTGGGTGCCAATCACAACCTCCGACCAACACTTGGTTTTCACCCGAAGTCCGTTCCACGTGTGTCTTCCTTCGTCAGCCCTTCTTCTCGAAGGCCTCCCCGCCCCAATCTCACTTCCCGGTATGTCCCCACCGAATCCGGTCCAGGTCCGCGACCACCGCCTGACCCGACACCACGGCCCAACGATCTTGGCACATTTGCACGTTTGTGCGAGGATGAGGCCGCGCCTGGCGGCGCGGCGGCCCGGGTTGGGCGCCGGTGCGGTGTGTGGGAGGGGGGTGGCGGGTCGGGTGTTGACGATCGCGCCGCTGAAGCGGTGGTCGGTGCGCTACTACAACGACACGTCGCGGGCTGCGGTGGCGGCGGGGTTGGATGGGCAGTCCGCGGGTGGCGGGTTGGGGGAGTACTACTCGGAGTCGGAGACCCGTAGCGCGGTGTGGTTGTGCGCCGGGGACGCCGCCAAGGTGGCGGGGTTGGTGGGGTTGAGCGATGTTCAGCGGGCTGGTGGTGACGCCGATTTGGAGGTGGTGGCGCGTTGGCTCGATGACGGGGTCGCCCCGAACGGGGCGCACGGGAATGCGTTTGGGCCGCGGGCGAACCATGGTTTCGATCTGACGTTTTGTGCGCCGAAGAGTGTGTCGGTGTTGCGCGCCCAGGACACGACCGGGGTGTGGGAGAAGGGGTTCGCTGAGGCGCATAACGCGGGGATCGCGGCGGCGATGGAGTATTTGGCGGCCCATGCCGGCTACACGCGGGTGCATAACGCGGTGTCCGGGAAGAAGGATTTGGTGCGGCTGCCGGGTCTGGTGGCGGTGGCGTATCAGCATGAGACGTCGCGGGCGGGGGACCCGCATCTGCACACCCATGTGTTGTTGCCGAACAAGCAGCCGCGCGCTGACGGGAAGCTGGTGGCCGTCGACAGTGATTCGTTGTGGCATGAGGCCAAAGCCGCGGGGGTGGTCTATCAGGTCACTGTGCGGCGGCGGGTCAGTGAGTTGTTGTCGGTGGAGTGGGGGCCGGTGGCGGCGCATTCGGCGATGGCTGAGGTGGCCGGTGTCGACCCCGAACTGTTGGCGGCGGCGTCGCAGCGTTCGACCCAACTCGCCGAGTGGGCGGCGCAGAATCTGGTCATCGCCGCCGAGGATGGGCCGACGGCGGCGCAGTTGGCGCGGGCGCAGAAAGCGACCCGGCCGCGTAAACCCGAGCACCGCCCGTGGGCTGAGTTGAAAGCGGAGTGGGTCCAGCGGTTCGGGGAAGTGACCCTCGATGCGGCGGCGCAGGCGGCGGCACGGGAGCAGCGGATCGCCGCGGCGGCGGTGAGTGCGCGGGATCTGGTGGGTGAGGCGGTGGCCGGGATCGACTCCCCGGCGTTCACCCGCGCCGATCTGATCGAGGCGTTGGGCGCGCGGATGCCGGTCACCCTGGACGGCGCTGCGGCCGAGCCGCGGGCGGTGTTGGAAGGGTTGGCCGAGCGTGCGGCGGTGCGGATCACCGAGGCCCGCGCCCCCCACGAACGTGAGGGCCACGAGCGCTACACCGCCGCCCCGATGATCGCCGAAGAGGTCGCGATCTTCGAGCGGGTCACCGCCGCCAGCACGGCGGCGCGGATCCCCGCCGGGGTGGTCGACACCGACGGGTTGTCACCGGATCAGGCCGGCGCGGTGGAGGCGATCGCCTCGTCGCCGTGGCTGGTGCAGGTGTTGTGCGCGCCGGCCGGGTCGGGCAAGACCACCTCGTTGCGGGCGCTGCGGGCGGGCGCGCACGCCGCCGGGAAATCGCGTGTCCTGCTGGCCGCGCCGACCGGGCGGGCTGTCGACGTCGCGCTGGCCGAGGGGGCCGGGGACGCTGAGGGCAGCGGCACGGTCGCCCGGATGCTGGCCGATCTGCGCAGCGGGACCTTGACCCTGGACGCGGCGACGGTGCTGATCGTCGATGAGGCCGGCATGGTCGGCACGCCTGCGCTGCGTGAGCTGCTCGACGCGGCAGGGGTGGCGGGCACAAAGACCGTTCTGGTCGGGGATCCGCGTCAGCTGGCCCCGGTCAAAGCTCGGGGCGGCATGTTCGCTCAACTCGCCGCTGATCTGCCGTGGGCCCAGCAGCTTTCGCAGGTGTGGCGGATGCGCGACCCCGCGGAGCGGGCCGCGTCGCTGGCGGTGCGCGACGGCGACGACACCGCGCTGGCGGGGGCGGCCCAGTGGTATCGCGAGCATCAGCGGCTGCACACCGGCGATCCGGTCACCATGGCCGCCGACGCGTTGGCGGCGTGGACCGCGGATGGTGCGGGCGGGGTCGACAGTCTGCTGATCGCCGACCGGTGGGAGATCGCCGACGCCCTCAACGAGCGTCTGCACCGCACCCGGGTGGACCAGGACGCGCCCACCGTGGGCGGGGCGCGCCGAGCTGCTATCGGGGTCGGGGACATCGTCATCTCCCGCCGCAACGACGCAGCGATTCCGGTCTTCGCCGCCGAAGGCTCCACCCCGATTGTTGATGCCCCGGTGCGTAACGGGCAGCGCTGGCTGATCGAGCGCGTCGACGTCGACGGTGGGCGTGTCCTGGCCCGACGGCTGGGGGATCGGGCGCGGGTGGTGTTCGAGGGCGACTATCTGCGCCGCCACGTCCATCACGGGTACGCGGTCACCGTGCACGCCGCCCAGGGGGCGACCGCGGATCGCTGCCACGCCGTGCTCTCGGTCACCGGGACGAGGTCGGCGGCGTATGTGGCGATGACCCGCGGCCGTGACACCAACTGCGTCTACCTCTATGAGCGCATCGCCGGGGAAGGCGACCACGAACACGCCGACACCCCGACCGTCGGGGTGGCAGAGGGTCGCCGCGGTGACCCGGCCGAAGCGAGTGCTGCGCTGCTCAACCTGCTTGGCCGCGACGACACCACGCGGACGGTTACCGCCACCGCCGCCGTCACCGACCGCTGCGCGCTGCCCGCTGAGGTGGTCGCGCTGCTGGAGCTGCGCGAGCAGGCCCTGAACCGGGCCCGCCAGGATCACGACGCCGAACGCCGACGCCGCCGGGCCGCCGCCGCGGTCGATCCGGCGGTACTGGTCGAGCGCACCGACATTGTTGCGGCGGCAACCGAAATGTTGGCCGCCGCGGGTCAGCGCAGCACTGTTGTCGGCCACCGGACGCCACCAGCGGAGACGGTGGCCGGTCTGGATGAACAGGCCCGCGAGGCGGTGCGCAGGATCGCGGTCAGCCACCAGGCCGTGCAGCCGGTGCAGATCGACGGCGCCACCGATATCGCGGCCGTGGTGCGGGCGATCGCCGCCACGGCCGACCTCGACCACGGACATCAGGTACTGGCCCTGCCGGGCAGCGCCGCTGCCTCTAACCGCGCCACCGCCCACCCCTACAGCGACGTGACCGGTGACCCCCACACCGCGCTGGACACCCTGCGGTCGGGGGCGTGGACCTCGCCCAGGGGCGGGCTGATCGTTGTCGATGACGCCGACCACCTCGCCGTCGAGCAGCTGCGCGCGCTGACCGCTCACGCCGCGGCGACCGGAACCAAACTGCTGCTGATCACCGGCCACACCAGCCCAGCCGGGCCGAACCGTGAACTCACCGACGCCCTGGCCGCTGCGGTGCCGTGGGCCCAGCACCTGGGCACCCCGACCCCCGGGCAGGCGGTGACTCTGTGGGAGCGGGCGCGGAACTGGCTCAACACCCAACCGCCCCACAACGCACCCGCCCGATCACGCCAGACACTCGACCCTGCCGCCGAAAGCCGCAGCACCGCAACGGTGTACACCCCGCCGACCGACGACGTCTTACGCGGACTGGACGGCGAGCCCGCGCGCCGGGCGGTACGCCACATCGCCGTCAGCGCCATGAACGTCACCACCGTCACCCTCAATGGAACCTCCACCACCGCCGATGCCAGAGCCGCGCTGCTGGGGGCGCTGGCCGCCACCGCCGCCGCCGACCGGCATCCCGTCATCGCCGTGCCGGCCACCCCCGCGGCCGCCGCCCGCGCCGCCACGAACCCCGCACTGCGCACCGTCGCCGACCCCGACCAGGCCGCCATGAGCCTGCACACCCGCGGCTGGAAGCTGCCCCCGGGTGCCCTGATCGTCGTCGACGACGCCGACCACTGCCCCGCCCACCGGCTCAACTCCCTGATCCGCTACGCCCAGCGCGACAACACCAAGTTGGTGCTCATCACCGACCACACCGCCCCACCGGGACCCAGCCGCGCCCTCACCGACGCCCTCGCCGCCGCGCATCCCTGGGCCCACCACCGCCTCGGCGAACCCGACACCACCCACAGCATCGCCGCCCGCCTGCGTGAGCTGCTCACCAGCTACGACACCCTCACCGCCACCTACCGCGACCAGCACCAGCAGGAACTCCGCTTCTGGAGCAACTGGGAACGCACACAAGCCCGATACCGGGAACGCTCCCGCAACCAGCACCGCACCCGCAACGACGGCAACGACCTCAGTCTGTGACTCCCCCGCCGCCAAACACGCCGCCCCGATCGAACCCGGGGATAGCGGGGGCCTGTGCTCACTATCGTCGCTGTTCATACAGCGGTCTCGGATCGACCTGGGGGCGGGGGTGAGTCAACAACGTGAACCCACACAGTGACGGTCTGGCTGTCGGCTCCGCTCTGTTCGAGTTCGGCCCAGATGACCAGATCAAGCACCGCGACCGGGTCCGCGACCTCGCCGAGGTCTACACCCATTACCGCGAAGTCACCGCGATGCTCGACCTCGTGCCCGGGATGTTCCCCACCGAGGACAACCCCGACAACATCGACAAAACATTCCTGGAGCCGGCCGCAGGCCACGGCAATTTTCTGGTCGAGATCCTGCGACGGAAGCTCGCTGTTGTGACCACTGCTAGATATCGCGGAGAAGAGTTCGAGCACCGCATCCTGCGGTGCCTGGTCTCGATCTACGGCATCGACATCGACTCCGAGAACGTCGACGACTCCCGACGGCGTCTACGCGCCGTCATCGCCGCGCATGCCGGTGACCCGACCACTCGAACCGAGGGCTTCTGGTCAGCCGTCGACGCCATCCTGACCACGAACATCGTGCGGGCCGACACCCTGGCTGACGCCCAGGTGATCGAACTTGTCTCCTACCAGCCCGGGACAGCCGGAACCTTTGTGCGGGAATGGTCCACCTTGGAACAACCGGAACCGGATTCCCAACTCGACCTGTTCGCCACGCTGCCCGACGAACCGCAACGTGACGAAATTCCGGTGCACTACACACAGCTAGCCGCCAACCCGAAACCGACGGCCGCCACGGGGAGGAAACGATGACGGGGGCTCTACATCGGCGATTCGGCAACCACGTCCCCGACATCCTGGACTGCCTGGCGCAGCTGTCCAACGACGAAGTGCCCACCCCGCCGAAGGTGGCCAGGTCAATGCTCGACCTGCTACCCGCCGAGGTATGGACCAACCCGGACTACAAGTGGCTCGACCCGGCCTGCAAATCGGGCGTCATCCTGCGCGAAGCAGCGGCCCGATTACTCGAGGGGTTGACCGCGTGGGAACCGGACTTCGACAAACGGCGGGAGCACATCTTCGGCAACATGCTGTTCGGCACCTCGATCACCCAGATGACGGGCATGATCTCTCGGCGCAGCCTGTACTGCTCCCGCGATGCGTCCAGCCAGCTGTCGGTCGTCCATTTCGACAATCCCGACGGCAATCTTCCTTTCATACCGGCCTCGCACACCTTCGTCAGAGGTCGCTGCGTTATCTGCGGCGGCCCGGAGACCTTGGAACGCGAGGGTCGGGAGAACTACGCCTACTCGTTCATCCACGACGCTACTACCCCAAAAGAGTTACAGGACATGAAGTTTGACGTAATCGCGACGAACCCGCCCTACCAGCTCTCGACGGAGGGATACGGGGCGACTGCATCGACGATCTACCACCTGTTCGTTGAGAAGGCGATCGCCCTGGATCCGCGATACGTCGTGATGATCACCCCCTCGCGCTGGTTCTCCGGCGGCAAAGGCTTGAACGAGTTCCGCGACAGGATGATCAATGACCGGCGTATCGCCAAGATGGTCGACAATCCGAAGATTTTCGACTGCTTTCCGGGGGTGAAGATTCGCGGCGGTGTGAGCTATTTCCTCTGGGACCGTGATTACGACGGGGATTGCGAGTTCACCACCCGCATCGAGGGGCAGATCGTGTCGGTGGCTACCCGCGACTTGAGGGAAGGTGGCGGTGTTCTGGTTCGGGACAACCGAGCGATCCCCATCATCAAGAAGGTGCAGCAGCGCGCTACGGAGATGGCGGAGTCGCGATGCACGGTGACCAAACCGTTCGGTCTGACGGTGCGGTCCAACTACAAGGGCAGTGTCCCGGAGCCCTTCGAGGGTGCGATACCGCTGATCTACAACAACCGCATCGGCTATAGCCGGCCGGATCAGATTCAGCGAAACCACCAGTGGATCGACCGCTGGAAAGTGCTGCTGCCGATGGCATCCAGTGGAGATACTCCCATCGACGAGCATGGCCGCATCGTGGATGTCGTCCTCGGGGAGCCGATCGCTCTGGCACCGGGATCTGCCTGCACGCAGACGTATTTCATCGTCGGCATGTTCGACACCTCGGAGGAAACCGAAAACTACGCGCATTATCTTGCGACCAAGTTCGTCCGATTCCTTGTCCTGCAGCGCAAGACAACACAGCACGTCACGCCGGACCGGTTTCGCTTCGTTCCGATGCTGGACATGACGCGACGATGGACCGACGACGACCTCTACGCGCACTTCGCTCTGACGGATGACGAGATCGACTACATCGAATCCAGCATCAAACCGCGCTCGGTCAACCTGTCGCTCGACTCACCCATCCCCGCGTCTCACCTCCCGGGCGGCTACAAGTATCGGGTCAGCGGCGCTGACGAGCCGAGCGACGAGGACGTGGACGAACCGGAAGACGACGAGTGACAGCCATCGAGCAGTCGACTCTCCAGCCGGAGGAGCTGGAGACCGTCGGCTCGAGGGGCGTGGCCCGGCGCATCTACGCCTACACGCTGCCCGGCAAGGACTCCCAGCCGTGGGAGCGCACCGTCGGCGGAACGCAGACCACCGGAACCGGTCTGATCAAGGTGGGCGACACCACGAAAGCTGATGTGCTGCAGCGAATCAAACAGCAGCTGGGCACCGCCTACCCGCACCTTGACGGTGTGCAGTTGCTTCTCGACACCGAAGCGGTGCGCCGCGACGGCAGCGCGTTCCGCGACCACGACGTTCACCGGGCGCTGGTCGCCAAAGGCATCCGCAAGGACGCCGAATGGTTCGAGGCCACCGTCGAGGAGGTGCAGGCCGCGATCGTCGCAGTCCGCAACGGACACGCCTACGACGGCACCCGCACCGCCGACTTCGGGATGCGCCCCGAGCAGGAGGAGGCCGTTGCGGTCACCGCCGGCTATTTCCGCTCCCACGCCGAGGACGCCCACGCCCCGCGGTTTCTGTGGAACGCCAAGATGCGGTTCGGTAAGACCTTCACCACCTACCAACTCGCCCGCGAGATGGGCTGGAACCGGGTTCTGGTGCTGACCTACAAGCCGGTGGTGCAGACCGCCTGGAAGGAGGACCTGCTTACCCACGTTGACTTCGAGGGCTGGCGGTTCGTCGACCGGGAGTCCTCACCGGAGGACCGCGACGCCGCCGCGGACACCGCGGATCCGGTGGTGTGGTTCGCGTCGTTTCAGGACATGCGCGGCAAGACCGCGGACGGGAAGATCAAGGAGCACAACGAGGTCATTCACCTCATCGAGTGGGACGCCATCGTCCTCGACGAGTACCACTTCGGGGCGTGGCGCGACTCGGCCCGCGAGCTCTACGACCCGACCGAGTCGGAGATCGCCGAGGCCGAGGAGCCTGAGGAGTCGGTCACCGAGGACGACCTCGGCCTGGCCAGCCGCCACTACCTGTACCTGTCGGGAACCCCGTTTCGGGCGATCACCAACGGCGAGTTCACCGAGGATCAGATCTTCAACTGGACCTACGTCGACGAGCAGCGCGAGAAGGAGCACTGGGACGACGCCGCCGGGCCGAACCCCTACCTCGACCTGCCCGGGATGCAGATCTTCTCCTACGACATCGGCGCCGACGCCGAGGACTGGGCCGCTGACGGCGAGTTCGACGGCTTCTCCCTCAACGAATACTTCAAGGCCAAGAAACTCGACCCGAAGTCGAGCGCGACCGGTCCTGGCGCCTACGAGTTCGAGGACCCCGCCCGGGTGCACGAGTTCCTGGAGATGCTGCGCGGCACCCTGCCCGAGCAGATGAAGCTGCAGATCGTCGGCGGCCAGAAGCCGCCGTTCCCCTACCAGTCCCCGGTGTTCGCCCAGGCCATCACGCACTCCGTCTGGTACCTCAACGACGTCGCCGGCTGCTTCGCGATGCGCGACGCCCTGTTGAAACACCCCTACTTCTCCACCTTCGAGGTCGTGGTCGCCGCCGGTAGCGGCGTCGGGATGGGCGCGGCCGCCAAGCCTCCGGTCATGGACGCCATCGACCGCGCGGCCAAGGCCGGCACCGGGTCCATCACCGTGACCTGCGGCAAACTGATGACCGGGGTGACGGTGCGGGAGTGGGGCGCGATCCTCATGCTGCGGTCGCTGAAGTCCCCGGAGACCTACTTCCAGGCGGCATTCCGGGTTCAGTCCCCGTGGTCCAAACGGCAGCCGGACGGCACCGTGGAGGTTCTGAAGGACCCGGTCTACGTCTTCGAGTTCGATCCAAACCGGGCTCTGACCCTGGTCGGCGAGTACGGGATGCGGTTGGGCGCCCTGGGCGAAACCACCCCGCAGGAGGCTATCGGCCAGCTGCTGAACTACCTGCCGATCTTCGCCTTCGCCGGCGGCATGATGACCGAGCTCGATGCCGCCGACGTCTTGAACTGGGCCACCACCGGTATCGGCGCGACCGCCCTGGCGCAACGGTGGAACTCTCCCCTGCTGGTCAACATCAACGAGCAGACCCTCACCAAGCTGCTGGATCACCCCGAGCTGTTGGAGGCGTTGGGCAGGATCGAGGACTTCCGCAACCTGGCCAACACCGCCGAGCAGATCGTCACCTCCTCGAAGCTGCTCAAGCAGGCCAAACGCGACAGCCCCGACAACAAACTCAGCAAGGAGCAGAAGAAGGAGCAGTCCGAAACCGCCAAGCGCCGCAAGGAGATCCGGGAGAAGCTGCAGAAGCTGCTCGCCAAGATTCCGGTGTTCATGTACGTCACCCAGATCCGCGAGCAGGCCCTCAAGGACATCATCCTGGGCGTGGACGGCCCGCTGTTCGAGCGGGTGACCGGGCTGAGCGTCGCGGACTTCAAGCTGCTCAACCAGATCGGGGTGTTCAACCCCATCCACATGAACGCCGCCATCTACCAGTTCAAGGCGTTCGAGGACTCCAGTCTCGAGTACGCCGAGGATCCGAGCATTCCCCACGAGGAGCGGCCGATCGGCCTGTGGGATCGGGTGCTGCAACCAGGCCAGGACATCGAGGACGTGCTCAGCGGCGGGGCGTCTTCTTGAGCGGCAAGCAGATCAAACTGTTCCTGGTCGATGGAACTCCCGGCGGCCTGACCACCGCGGAGATCACCAACTGGACCGGGCATGTGCTTACCTGCAACCGCTCGGAGCTGTCCGACCTCTACCAGCGTGAGGAGACGTCCCGAACCGGGGTCTACCTGCTGTTACGCGACGACGAAGACGCGCTGGGCAGCACCCGCTGCTATATCGGTGAAACGGATGTCATCGCCAACAGGCTGCGCAGCCATGACCGCGAAAAGACGGAATGGGACCGGGTCGTAATCGTCACTTCCAAGGACGCCAACCTCACCAAGGCGCATGCCCGCTACTTGGAGTCGCGGCTGATCGAGCTCGCCAAGACAGCGGCCCGGGTCAGCGTGGACAACGGCACTGCGCCGGGTGTTCCCGCGTTGCCCGAAGCCGACCGCTCCGACATGGACTACTTCGTGTCACAGCTGCAGATCGTGCTGCCGGTGCTGGGCGTCAACGCGATCCGGGTCAAAGAGCCCAAGCCATCACGGGATTTCCCCATCTTTCATCTGCGGCTCGCCAAAAGCGGTGTGGACGCCCAGGCCCAGGAAATCGACGGCGAGTTCACCATGCTGGCCGGCTCGAAGGTGGTCGCCTCCTGGAACAGCGTCGGCAATACCGCCAGCACCCGCAAGGCATATGCCTCCTACCGCAGTCAGCACGAGCAGCTGGTCGATCAGGGCAGCATCGCGGTCGAGGGCGACCACGGTGTACTCACCCGCAACGTCGTGTTCTCCTCCCCTTCGAACGCCGGCGCGATAGCCCTCGGCCGATCCTGCAACGGCCGTCGGGAATGGACCTCTGCTGACGGGAAGATGTTCGGCGAGTGGGAAAGTCGCGGGGTGGACTAGAGAATTTCAGGGCGGCTCAAGGGGGGTCGCCTCCTGGAACGGCGGTCGTCTTCTTCGAACTCAAGGCCGTCGACGAGGACACTTCGAGGGATGAGCTGCGCGGCGCGCCCCCAGGAGCCCGGGCCGTAGCCGCCCCCGTACATCGCACCGCCACGTTGATACCGGTCTATCCTGCCGCCGAGTAGACGATGGTGCCGCGGTCGACATCCTTGATGAGCGCTGGCCAGTCGCGGTAATCGAGTGTGAATCCTTGGCTGTAGCCGCGGCGTCCGGTCTGGATCGTCTCGATGACATCCATCGCGATTTGGTAGAACTCGTCGTAGCGAGGGCCGTCAATTTCGATGTCCAGTTCGCCCGCTGTTCTCGCTCTCGTAATCGGTGCAGTAGCGGCAGATGTAACTCTCCCCATCGGGGAATTCGACCAAATACCGGGTGCCAGGGTGTTCTTCGTCGTAGTCGTAGAGAGCTTGGAACTGGAACTCTTCTTGGGGGTGGAAGTACGTCATTGCGGTTTTCCCTTGTCGGGATGAGCAGGAACGACGTGAGCGCCGGTGCATGTGGGAGAACCGAGTTCGTGTTCGACGGCGCGGCGGATCCACGATGAGACGGAACGGTCCTCGGCTGCGGCCGCAGCCCGGACTTGTTCGAGGATCTCCGCGGTGAATCGGACCGGTACGGTGGCGTCGAGCCGTCGCCGGGCAGGCCCTTGGGGCTGCTGGTTTTCCGCGCGGGCGTAGTACTCGTATTCCTCGTCGGGGGTCATCGTGTGGGTCATCGCTCTCTCCGGTATTGGTCAGCCAGTTGTTTGGACGCTTGGTAACAGCCGATCGGGCGGCATCGAGTGGGATCTCCTGTGCGAGCTGGTGCGAGCGGGACCATCAAGACGGTCCCAGCGACTTCGGCCACCATCAGCCAGTGGGCCGGCGGTTTGGCGGGATAGAACAGTGGGTCCGCGGCCCAGACATCATGGATGTCGTCGATGCCGAGGTGGGGGTGTTTGAACAGGTGTGCCGATTGGGTGTCGATTTCGAAGGGGTCGGCGTCATCGAGCAGGTCTAGGTCGAACTGCTCCGCCACGAGGAAAAGCGTATTACAAACGGATACACGACGGCTACCGTCTCATTCCTAGAGAAACGAGACACCCTGGATAGGGGCCACTCCCCTCCCCCATCAGCGCAGGTCGCGTTGTCTCGTTTCTTGTCTCCCGCGGCGTGTCCCGGATCTTGCTGTCGGCAGCTGGTGAGACGGTGGCCGGTATGACGGCGACGTTGGGCTACGCGCGGGTCAGTACCGGCGGCCAGGACCTCGACATCCAACGCGACGCCCTGCACGCCGCCGGGGTCGACCCGGCCCGGGTCTTCACCGACACCCTCTCCGGAGCTGCCGGCACCCATCGACCCGGCCTGACCGCGCTGCTCGACTACGCCCGCGAAGGCGACACCGTGATCGTCTCCGCGATCGACCGCCTGGGGCGTTCGGTCGCGGAGGTGACCCGCACCATCGCTGACCTTGGTGAGCGGCGAATTCTGTTGCGCGCCATCCGCGAAGGCATCGACACCGCCACCCCGACCGGTCGGGCCGTCGCGGCGATCATGGCCACCCTGGCCGAACTCGAACTGGAACTCGGCCGCGAACGCCGCGCGGCGGCACGCGACTCCCGCCGGGCCCGCCGGCTACCGGCCACCAAACCGCCCAAACTCACCCCCGAGCGCCAAGACCAGCTGCGCCGGCTTGCCGCCACCGGCGAACCCGTCACCGAACTGGCCAAGGCATTCGGCATCGGCCGCGCCACCGCATATCGCTACCTGCAGGATCGGAGCGCGTGAGCACCAGGCATATCTATATCGACGAAACCAAGGAACGCGGGTACGTCCTGGTTGCCAGCGCTCATCTCGGCCCCGACGTCGACGCGGTGCGTAAAGAATTGCGTCGCTTGGTTCTTCGCGGACAGCAGCGCATCCACATGGCGAAAGAAAGCGGCAGCCGCCGCAAAGCCATCATCGACACCGTGATTGCCGCTGGAGTCACCGCCACCGTCTATGACGCCGGCCGGCGTTACGGCGACGACCACGCCGCCCGCGCAGCCTGCCTGCGGGCCATCGTCGACGACATCGAGCCAGGCCAGCCGACTCTGCTGGTCTTGGAGCAGGACGACACACTGGTCCGTTGGGATCGGCGCCAGCTCGTCGAGTTGGTGCACGCATCCGGGCATCGCGATACCGTGCGATACCAGCATCAGCGCGCGAAATCAGAGCTGCTGTTGACGATCCCCGATGCGATCGCATGGTGTTGGGCGCGTGGCGGCGAATGGCGAGAGCGCGTAAGTCCGGTGACGACCGTTAAGCACATCTGAAGCCCAGACAAGCGCGAAGCCCGACCGCGCACCGTCCGGAACACTGTCGGGCTCACTTCCTGAAGCTCATCGCAACAGGCTGAATACCACTATATCAACGTCCCCGACGAAAAGGCCGCGGCGGCAATGCCCCCGATTTTGCGTTCTACCGGCTGGCGAGCTGTGTGCGGCGCTCCTGCCACTTGGTGTTCAGCCACATTTCGATGAGTTCTGCCGGGGTTTTGAGTCTCGTCAAGTAGCTGGGCCCCCTTCTCGGCGGGCAATTTGGCCCCAAGGACTGAATTGGAGATCGGGCGATGAAACGCGGAACCCCAGGCCCTGTCTTCCGGCAGGAACTCCTGGGGTCCACTTCTGATGACACCGCAATACATCAGCCAAACCACCATCGTATGCAGCCGGTGCGCGATCCGCACCAGTCTAGTGACTGACGTAATTACGTCATTACGTCATTACGTTTACGAGGCACTTGAGTTTTTTCCGGGGCGTGTTGCTAGCAGAGCTATGACAGCTAGCGGAGCTACGCTAGCTGTCATAGCTCGCATCCATTAGTGCCGCGCACGTAGGAGGAACCGCTCATGCAGCCCAGACGGCACGCGTTGGCTAACCAGAAAGGCGGGGTCGGCAAGACCGCAACGACCCTCGGCTTGGCCAGCGCCATCAGCCACCGTGGCGGTCGGGCGCTCGTCGTCGACATGGACCCCCAGGCCAACGCCACCGAGGGCTTGGGTGTCTACACCGCAGACGGGCAGCTCACCACCGCCGACCTCATGGACCGCACCGAACCAGGCTCGGCCATCGACGCCGTCGTGGCCACCGCCTGGGACGGCATCGACCTCATCCCCTCACACCTGGACCTGTCCAACGCCGAATCCAGCGGGGCCTCCGACCTTGTCTTCCGCCTCGATATTGCCTTCGAGGGCTTGAACCTCTCGCCCTACGACGCAGTCCTGTTCGACTGTCCGCCCAGCCTCGGAAAACTCCTCTTCGCGGTACTGCTGACCGTCGACAACGTCTACGCGGTCACCGAACCCACCAAAGACTCGGTCAAAGGTGTCACCCGACTGGAGACCACCGTCGAGAAGGTCAAACTCCGACCCAACCCGCGCCTGAAACTAGCCAAGATCATCATCTCCCGCCGGCAGAACAAGGGTGAGCACATCGACCGGGAGCGCGAGTTGCGCGACGCCTACGGCGATCTGGTGGCCCGCACCGTCATTCCCGACCTCGGTGCCCGCCAGGACGCCCACAGTGCCGAAGTGCCCATGCATGAGTTCAAAGGTGGGAGGGCGCTGAGCCTGCAGGTCGCCTATGACGATCTGCTCGACGAGCTCGGTATCACGATCGGAGCCCATGCATGAGCGTCGCGCGCAAACCGGCCATCAGCCGCGCCGCCGGCCATCCGGCCGACGCCATCCCCGATCGCCCAACCGTTCCGCAGCCCGCTCCACCGGCCCAGGATCAGCAGCAGCCTCCGGCGCCGGGCGGGGAAGGTACAGAACGGTTGACCGAGCAGCACAACGTCAGGATCCGGCCGTCTGTGAAGAACCGCCTCGGCAAGGCCGTCGACAAGCTCCGCTACGAGACCGGCGACCGCACCATCAGCATCGCCTCCATCACAGACCAAGCACTCGACGCCTACCTCGCTCAACGTGGCTGCTAGCTAGCTTTGCTATCGGCGCTAGCAAAGCTAGCTATGGGTGCGTTGCGAGTCGCGAAGCGCCTGCTCACCGCCATGATCACGTTGACTGCACGCCGCGCCTTCTCGGGCGTGCGATCAGCGCGCGGGGTGTCGCTCAGATACTCGGCGTGGTCCATCCGATCGGGGTGATCACCGCCACCGGCGCGTCGATCACGTTGGTGGCGTCCCAGCGGCCGCCCATCCCGACCTCGATGACCGCGATGTCGACCGGCGCGTCGCGAATGCGGTGGTTATGGGCCTACCGCGCTACTCGAAGTAGTGGAGGTCCGGGGTTGGCAACTCGTGGGGTTGTGGATTGAGCGCTTCGCAGAGGAGTCGATCGCGCTCGGAGACGATTCCGGCCTCGATTTCTTCAAGGCTGCCTTGGTGTCGGTGGCCCCAGTTGATCCATCTGTCGATGATGTTGTCGTATTCCTCGGTCACCCAGTCCACCAGCGGGGGGAGGTAGTCGCTGAGGAAGCTGTTGCGTTCTTCGTCGGTCCAATGGGCTGGAAAGCGCTGAGCGCGAGTATGGGCGGCGTAGATCGCCGTTTCGATCTCCAGCGCTGTCATCGCGGCGGTATCAACGACGGCTGCCGCGATATCCCCATCCCCGCCGGCCCGGCCGACTGCGATCATTGTCGGTGCGCTTGCCGTCACGCGACGGCGGTGTCGGACGACTTCGGCCACGAGCGCGGCCGGCTGTGTGACGCAGATGATCCGTGATCTCTCGACCATGAGCGTTTTCCCCCTCGCGCCGGGTGCATGACCCTTATGTCGGTTTTACCGGTAAGAAGCTGTCAGGGCTAGGTGTAGACAGCTCCTCATGGCAAGCGTCTGGGGTCGAACACCCTCCGGAAATTCTTCACGGAGTTTTCTCGTATTCGCGCTAGAGGGCGTGTCGTAATCAGATTTGACCCCCATGGTGCGGAAGGCTGGGGACATGGCTGGACCTGGAAAGCGCGGACGAGTTCATAAGGGTGACCGAGTGCTGCTTCAGTCGAGACCGTTACGGCCGGTTTGGGAAGCCGTGCATGAGCGCGCGGCGGCGGCCGGAGTGCCGGTCTCGCAGTACCTAGCGGATCTACTTGCGGTACATGTCGGTCGCCCCGATTTGGTGAGCGATGACGGCCGCCGGGAGGTCTTGCCGTTGGCGATGTAAGCACCGCGCCTGGCTCCGCCGGGCAGATGGAAACAATTCCATAGCGGTGTGGACGAGCCTGTGACATGACGAAGGCCCCGCCTTGGCGGGGCCTCGTCTGAGGGTTTGAACCGAGTTAGCAGCTCGGTTCCGGGTCCGCACCCGTTGCCCCTGAAAGGGACGTGTCTTGGTGGACTCGTCTCACGGTAGCGCATACCTGTCTGCAGTTCTAGACGGAACACACGCGCATCACCGTGATCTATCAAATAGTGATCTTTGCGCCGCGGGTTACCGCGGCTGTAGCCCGATGCTGCGTCGGCGGGGGGTGGCCCGTACCCGGCCGTGGGCGGTGCGTCTGGCCAAGACCGCCTGTGGGCGGGGGAGCGGTTCCCCTGTCGTCCCCGAGGCGGCACAGACCGGGGAACCGGCGAAAGCCCTGCCGCCGATCGTGCTCGATCTCGAGGACGGGGTGTGGGCGGGGGTTCCGTGTTGGGTCGGCCGATCGGCGCGGTGGGTGAGGTTCACGGTGCCGATCGCCTATGACCTGCGCTACGACACGCGGGTGCGCCCGGTGCTGGGGGTTAACCAGGTCAGCCGCCCCGCGGTGCTGGCTGTCGCGGCGGCCCGCGCGGAATACGCCGAGTACGCCACCGGCCGGCAGTGCCGCCCCACCAACGCCCGCCTGGCCGCCGACACCGGCCTGTCGGTGCGCACCGTGCAACGCGCGGATGCCGCCCTGCGCCTGCTGGGGGTCGCCACCGAGGTCCTGCGCGGGCGCCAACGCACCCGCACCGAACGGCTGGCCTCCTGGCGGGTCGGCGACCGGGGACGCGGCTGGGCATCGGTGTGGGCCTTGCACGACGACACCCTGTTGGCCCAGCTCGCTGAACCGCTGTCACCCCATCCCGAAGGGTCTCTTTTACCCAAAAAAATCTCTCGTAGTTCTGAACTCACTACCGCCAACCGCCGCCCTGCGGGCGTCGGTAGACGCGGCGCGAGGCGCCGCGCAGGCCCGGACAGCGCAGGTTTGGCGCTGGCGAGGGCGTGGCGAGCAGACCCCCACGCCCCACCATGGGCCCGCCGGCACTCAGCGCAGGCGTGGGCGGGGCTGCTGGCCGGCCCGGCGCAGCACCGGTGGTGCGCCCGTGACGTCAACCAGCTCATCGGCGACTGGGCCGGTGTCCACGGCTGGATCCCCGACACCCCACACACCGCGATCGGCCTGCTCGGGGCGATGCTCACCTGGCACGGGGACCTCGCGGTACGCCCCGCAGCCCTGGACATGGCCCGCGACGCCGCCGAACTCGCCGCCGCCCGCACCCGCATCGCCGAGCAACTCACCGCCCGCGAACACAACGCCGCCGCCCG
>JAUPKM010000088.1 GCA_030837445.1 Actinomycetota bacterium | reverse complement strand
TCCCGGCCGACCAGGGCTGGCAGCGGGCCCTGGTGTCCGCGGACGTCGTGATCGGCGATCACGGGTCCGTCACCTTCTACGCCGCCGCCTTGGGGCTGCCGTTGCTGTTGGGCGCGTTCGGTGAGGAGGTGGTCCCCGGGACCCCGCTGGATGAGATCAGCCACCTGGTGCCCCGGCTACGGTGGGACCGGCCCCTGCTCCCCCAGGTCACCCGGGCGCTGGCAAGGCCCGCAGCGTATTCGGACGTCGCGCAGGCCGCGTTCGGGGTGGGCGAGCCGGGGCCGTTCGACGACCTCCGCCAGTTCCTGTACGGCATCCTCGACCTCGAGCCGCCCGCGCCGCGGCCTCCTCGGGCGTGGCCGTGCCAGGGCCCGGCGGCCCCGATGGTCTCCTCGTTCACGGTGTTCTCCCACGCTGACGCCGACGGCACGCTCGTGCTGCGCCGTCACCCCGCCGCCGTCTCGGATGCCGCGGGCGGGGTCGGGGACCAGACGCCGTCCCCCGCCGGCTCCGCCTCACGTCAGCTGGCGGTCTACGACGACGAGACGGACATCGGACGACGGCACAGTGCCTCGACGCTGGTCTGCCGGGACGTCCTCGACGAACAGGACGCGGACGCCTGGCTGGCCCTGCACCGTGACCAGCACCTGATCACAGCCGTCCCCACCTGCCAGGGAATCCTGATCGCCGACCGGTACGGTGGCCTGCTCCTGGCCTCTCTGGACCGGGGGCCCGGTGATCACCCGTGGTTCGAGCCGATGCACGCGGCCGCTGTCGTCCACCACCTCCTGCGCGCGAGCGCGGCCCGCCGCCCAGGGACCGTCGAGGCAGCGTCGGACGTCGACCGCCGGCTCATGGCGGGGGTCGTGACGGTCAGGGTCGCGGGCCGACAAGGCGCCCTGCGGTTGGCACCGGTTCGATCCGCGAGTCAGTCCGCCGCGCCGCCGGACCGTGCGGCGTCGCCGTGGTGACCGGGGTCGACGTCCAGGACGTCAGCACGATGTTGCACCTGCTCGGCGCGGCCGGAGCCGAACAACCTGAGGATCTCCGCCGCCCGGACCAGACATGACCGCGTCAGGTCGGGCCGGTTGACCTGCTCGTAGAGCCCGGCCAGGTGCTCCAGCGCCTCGGCCTCGTAGTGGAACAGCCGGCGCTCGGCGAAGGCCGAGACAGCCTCGTTCAGCAACTCGATCGCGGGAACCGTCCGGCCCGCTGCGGCCTGCGCTCCAGCCAGACCGAGCTGGGCCCGCGCCGCCATCCGGGCATCACCGAGCTCGACGAACACGGCACGAGACTGCTCGTAGAGCTCCACCGCCTCCGCGCGGGCCTCACCCGCAGCGAGGGCAGTGAGGGCACCGGCGAGGAAGAGCTCCGCCAACGCCTGCCCTCGCCGCTGACCGGCCCGCCGGTTGAACACGATGGACCGCCGGTAGGCGTCCACCGCCGCCTCGGGATCCTCCCCCTCGGAATGCCGGCCACGGAACTCCCACACCGACCCCAGCAACGCCTCGTCCCCGAGCGCCTGGGCCAGTTCCACGGCACGGTCGAGGGCGACGCCGGCCCGCGTCCGCTCACCCAGGCCGGTCATCGCCCGAGAGGTCAGCAGCCACAACCGCGCCTCAACGGCAGGCATCCGCAACTCGGCCGCCGCCTGGGCGCCGGCCGTGCCCGACTCCAGCCAGTCCGCGAGGTGACGGTGATTGAAGAACAGCGCGGTCATCGTCTCGGCGAACTGCCACACCAGGTCGAGCCAGCCCCGCTCCGACGCGGTGCGCTGAGCCGCCATGAGGTTGGCCCGTTCGGCCTCCAACCAGGCCAGAGCCAGTTCGGACGCCGGGAACGGCATCGTCCCCGGCACCTCCCGCGCCTGCGGGCCGGGCGTGTACCGGGTCCGCTCCCCCATCACCGCGTGATCGGCCAGCACCGCCTGGGCGAGGTAGAACTCGACCACCCGGCGCACACCGTGGTCCACCTCTTCGGTGTCCGCCGGTCCGCCGTCCCCACCGGCGCCACGAACAAGGTCACGAGCGAGGTCACGCGCGTGCAAGCGGACCAGCGAATGGAACCGGTACCGTCCGTCGCCCGCCGACTCCACGAGCCCACGCTCGATCAACCCCTTCAATCCCACCCGGGCGGAATCCACGGAGACTCCGGCGAGTGCCGCGACGGCAGGCACGGTGACGTCGGGGCCGGGGTGGGCTCCCAGCATCCGGTAGAGCTCGGCCTGACCGGCCGGCAGCGCGCGGTAGACGGCGTGGAACACGGCCGACACCACCGGCCGCCCCGCGAGAGTCAAGGCGCTCAGCCGACGGCGCTCGTCGACCAGTTCGGCGAGCATCGCCTCTAGGGTCACCGTCGCGTCGGTGCGCAGCCGGGCCGCCACCACCTGCAGGGCCACCGGGAGTCCGGCACACAGTTCCACCAGCTGCTCGGCGACACGGCGGTCGTGCAGTCGCTCGGAGCCACAGATCGCCGTCAGCAGTTCGACGCCGTCGTCCGGTGACAGCCGGGCGACCTCCACCAGATCCGCACCGTCCAGCAGCAGTTCCGACAGGTGTTCATCGCTCGTGGCCACCACGACACTCCCCGGACAGTTCGGCAGCAGGGCCCGCACCTGCTGAGGCTCACCCACGTCGTCCAGCACGACAAGCACCGGCGTCGCCGCCGTCGCCGTCCGGAACAGCCGCATGCGGGCGTCCAGGTCACCCGGCAGGAACTCCTCGGCCACCCCCAGATCCCGCAGACAGGACGCCACCGCGTCACCGACCGACGCTCCACCACGGTGACGCAGAGCCGCGTAGTCGATGTACAACTGCCCGCCGGGGAACCGGGCCCGGCTGCGGTGGGCGAACTGGCGAACCATCGCCGACTTGCCGACCCCGCGCAACCCGCTGCACACCACAATCCGCGGCACGTCCGAAGGGTCATCCGTCGCCGTCCGCAGCAGGTGCATCTCCCGCACCCGGTTGACGAACCCGCGGCTGGCCGACGGAACCGCGAACGGCACCCCACGGGCCACGGCCGGCACCTCCGGCACCCTCTGGAAGATCACATTCTCGGCACGACCGACCTGGACGGCCTGGTGCGCCGCTCCGGACAGCACGTTCCGGACCTCGAACGGCTCAGCACCGGTACCTGAAGGCTCCGCCAGCTCGCTCACTTCCCACCCCAGGCCTCGTCGACGACCGCCCGGCCATACCCGCCGAACCCAGGTACCCGACGAACCGGACAGCGTAATCTTGACACTCCTGCGTCACCGCAACCACACCGAACGCAAACCATCGAGAACATCCGGCCGCGATCGCTCCGGGTGAAACCTTCGCCGAACACGAGGTGCCCCGTGGACCCTGTGACCGTCGCCGCCCTGACAGCAGTCCTCACCGCGGCCGCCGGAGGTGCCGGAGGCGAAGCCGGCAAGAGCGCCTGGACCACCCTCACCTCCGCCACCCGCCGCATTCTCGGCCGCGCCGCCCCCGCCTCCACCGCCCTCGACGTCGTCGAGGACGCCACCGACGACCCGGTCACCCTCTCCTCTGCCGCGGCCGAAGCCGCCGGATACCTCCTCGCCGGAGCCCGGGACAACCCAGACCTCGCGACCCTGCTGCACGCCTGGTATGCCGAACACACACCACCCGGTCAGGCGACCGTGGCCCAGGGCTCCTCGTCGACCACCAACGTCGTGTCAGGCACCGCCCACGTCACCAACCTCATCCAGGCCCGCGACGTCAGCGGAGACATCACCTTCCGCCGTTGACCCGGATCCTTCACGGGGCGGCAAGCCCCCGAACACAGTCAGCCTCACAACGACGACCGCACCACGCTCGTCGCCGGAGTCCCCCACCAGTGGCACCTCGCCCGCCCCGGAACCGACACTGGCAACCTGACCTGCACATACGTGGTAGCGGGGGTGTCAGCCTTCACTCCGAGACTGTTCCGGTAACGGTGTAACTGGCGGTGCGATTAGTTAAAGATTAGCAGCTTCGGGCATGCGGTCGTGGAACGACACGGCCAGAACGTTGAGGACTGGCTTCCAGCGATT
>JAUPKM010000591.1 GCA_030837445.1 Actinomycetota bacterium | reverse complement strand
GGCCGGGAGAACGGATCAGAGCCGGGGCGCAGCGGCACGCGCACTGTCCGCGCCTGGCCCTCGTGGCCCTCGTCGGTCTCATCCATCGGTGGCCACCCCGGCATCGAGGACGGTGCGCTGCAACACCGAACGCGCCGACTCCTGCGAGCCCATCAACCGACTCAGCGCCTCGGCGAGGTTGCGGCTCTGCACCGCCAGGACGGCAAGCGCCCCGTCGCTGTCGAGTGCGCCGACCTCGGCCAGCACCAGGCCGAGGCGGTCCTCAGCAGAGTCGACGAACGCCAGCGCCAGTCGGGCGGCGATCTGCTGATGCTGCGGGGCGATCGCAATGTCGAGGTGGGTCATGGTGCCGTTCCTTTCGTGGTGGATGCCGGGACACCGGCGAGATGGTCGTAGCGGGCCTGCAACTCGGCGATCGGGGCGTCGTAGCGGCGCCGCTCACGCTCGGGGTCGGGGCCGAACACCTGGGCCGCCCGACGTGCTTCGAGGTTGCGCAGGTGGGTGTTCAGCCGGCGCATTTCCGCCTCGGCGCTGGCCTTGCAGCCCTCCGAGCAGAACCGCGACGGACGCCCAGGCGCCCCGCGGGGCAACTCGGAGCCGCATTTCACGCAGTGCGTGGCGGTCATTCGCATGTCTGGGTGCCCTCCTGCTGATTTCGGGCCGGAACCGGCCCTCGGTGGCGAAAACCTGAGTGCGAAAAAGAAAGCCTGACCGCGCGAGGACTTGGCCCCCGAAGGCCAGAGATCTTCACCCCCATCCCCGTGGGCGCTCAGGGAGAGGCTGGGGCACCGCCGGGCGTGGCGGTGACGGTGGCTCGGGCCGGCAGTCCGAGCAACGGAGGTCACCGTCGAGGCGGGGGCGGCTGAAGCACACCGCGCACATCGGTTGGGCGGTCACTCGGTCACCCCGGGTCGGGCGATGGTGGCCGCGTCGAAAGCGTCCAGCGCCTTCCGGAGCAACGCGATGTCGTGGCCGTTGAGCGACCACGGGCCTACCTCGATGCACCAGCCGGAAGCTTCGCCGTGCACCAATCTCACCGGTACCGACCGCCATCCATCGTCGGCGGTGACGTGCGGTTCGAGGTAGCCGAACCAGTCGGCGACCACGCGGTTCGGCTCGTCAGCGCGTGGGTCGTCGACCACATCGAACGCCGGGGTGATCTGACCGGCCAGGCGTCCGGCGGCGATGGTGATCGGGTCGAACGGGTTGGGGCTGCTGTCGGTCATGGGGTCGTTCCTCTCGATTGGGTCAGGGTGTGCAAGTAGGCGGTGGCGTCGGCGTGAAGGGTGCTGAGCACCTCGCAGGCCAACTCCACGTCGAGCGGCCACAGGTGGAAGTAGCAGCCGCGCTCGGCGGTGCCGGGCGGGTTGCCCAGGCGGCGGTCGATCTGCTCGCAGATGGCGCTGATCTCTTCGGCCAGGACCTCGGCCTCGGTGGGCGCGATCCGGAGGTGACGGGCGGCGTTCACAGGGTCACCGCCCGGGCGGCTTCCCGGCACGCGGGGCGGTGGCAGTCGCCGCGTTCGCGCTGGGAGTGCATGTGCGCCGGGATCTCGGTCGCGCAGTAGCGACAGCACACCGCTTCGAACTCCAACAGTGCAGAAGGTGCAGAAGGTGGACGTTCCCTTCCTTTTTCCCTCGTGTGCGGGGGTGGAGGTAGGGGAACCCGCACCTTGTGCACCTGATGCACCTGCGGTGCGGCGATTTCGGGGTCATCGAGGTCGTCGCCGGCGTTTCGCAGTCGGATACCGGCCCATCCGCGGTTGCCGGTGCGGATGGTTTCGGAGGCCGGGTAGCCGAACATCTCGGCGTGCACCTCGCGGACCTTCTCGGCGAACCGCTTGGCTGACAGAACCCCGAGGTTGTTGTCGTTGGCCCATTCGCGGAACGCCGCGTGCAGGGCTGATCGTGATACCCACTCGTCGCGGTCGCCGATCACCTGGTCGGCCAGGAACCCGCGGACGGGGTCGGCGTGACGCCGGAACTCGGCCTCGGCGGCGGCGACCGCCTCGGCGTGTGTGAATCGGCCGGCGGCCATCACCCGCTGCAATCCGGCGACGGCCCGCACGAGGAACCCTTCCAGTTCGGCGGGGCTGGTGACCTTCTCCCCGAGGTCGGGATCCTTGGGCAGGCACCCGGGCGGCACCTGGCCGTTCTCGTCAGGATCGGCGAACCTGTTGGGGAACGGCACCACGAGCCAGCGGGAGAAGAACCCTTCGGTGGTGTCGACGCTGCGGGGCAGGCTGTTGAACGCGGCCACGATCAGCGCGCGGCTGGTGAAGGTGAACGGCGCACCGTACTTGTGTTCGCCCTGTAGGAGGTCTTGGCCCGTGGCCTGTTTGAACGTCGCGGTCTCCTTGAACGTGCGCGGGTCCACGTCGCCGACGAGGTTGGCGAGCTTGCCGTAGAGCTGGGCGACCGCCCACTTGTCGGTGTCGAGGCGTTGCGGTGGTGCGGCGGCGACGTTGGCCTCACCGACCAGGCCGGTCAGGATCCGCAGAAACGTGCCCTTGCCGTTTCGGCCGTTGCCGTCGAGCATGATCGCCTTGTGCAGCGGCTGATCCGGGTACAGGGCGTATCCGGCGACCTCTTCGAGGATGGGCCGGCATTGCGGGCCGACCACCGCGTCGAGGAACCCGTCGATGTTGGGGCACACCGCGTCGGGGTTCCAGCGCACCGGGATCCGGGTTGTCGAGGGCACCTCGGGGGTGTGCGGCCGCAGTTGCCCTGTGCGCCAGTCCAGCAGCCCATTGACCACGTTGAGGTAGTCACGGGCGGGGGTGTCGTTGATAAACGGTTCGCGGGCCAGCACCATCGACTCCACGGTTTCGGCGTGGGCGCGCCGATACCGTTCCCCGAGCAGGTCGACCACCCGCTTGCGCAGGATCCGGTCGCCGTGGATCCACACACCGTCGACGTAGGCCCAGACCTTGCCGTCGATGCCCGAGGCCAGCGGCCCGAGCTTCTCGCAGTCCTGTAACAGGGTGCGTGCGCGTAGGCCGGCCTGCCCGAAATACCGAGCGCCGCCGACGATCACCTCGGGGGCGTCGCCGGTGTCGGGGGCCAGCTCGGCGGCGCCGACCTCGGCCACCCGGGTCTGACGTGAGTCGACGGCTTTGAGCCAGCAGGCGAGCACGTCGTCGTCGTTGCGCTCGGCCAGCCGCTGCGCCAGGTCGGCGCGGGACTGCACCACACCGCGGGTCTGGGCCAGGGTGAGGCCGTTGTCCCGGCAGGCCCCGACCACCCGCATGGTGTCGGCGCTGCGGTCCCCGGTGCTGGCTTCCACGGCCGCGCGGACGGCGGGCCAGGCGTCGAGGTCGACCGGCACCAGAGTGCAGTCTGCAGTTTTGGGCCGCGGGCCGGTCGAGGCGGCCGCCGGCGTGGGTAGGGTGAGGCCGAGGAACTGCGCTAATGCGGTTGGCTCCCAACGGGTTCCGGTCGGTCGGCGCAGCCAGCGCACCGGGGTCGGCTCACCGCCGGTCACCCGCACGCGGGCTTTGTGGTTCCACGTTCCCGGCGGTCGCAGCACGTCGTTGTCGCTGATCTTCGCGTCGGCCCCGAGGTGGGCCACCAGAGCCCGTGACAGTGCTTCGTGCCAGTTGAACGGCACCGACTCGGCCAGCAGCACATAGACGTGCGCATTGCCTTCGCTGCCCGACCCGACCGCGGCGGCGTCGAGCTGCTCGGCTTTGTCCGGGTCGTAGCGGCCGCCGTCCACGTCGGCCTTGACGATGGTGCGCGCGGCCGCTGCGCCCTGGGCGCGCTTGTCGCCGACCATCACATACGGGCACACATAGGCGTCGGAGTCCTCGGCGGCGGCCAGCAGATCAGCAACCGCGCGGCCGCGTTCGGCGGGCCAGCGGTAGTGCTTCTCAGACCAGCGCCGGTGGCTGTAGCGGCCCGTGTCGCTGAAGTGCGGGCCGATCCCGGTGGCGGTGTGCAAGTAGCCCTCGTCGTCGCCGAGGACGGCGTCGAGGTAGGCGCGGAGATCGTCGGCGGCGCTCACTCGGTCACCTCCGCGGCCGACTTCGCCCGGCACACCGGCCCCATATTCAGCGCAACGGATTTCGGTGCGACGACCCACTGCCCGCAGCGACTGCACGGCACCGCGACGGCAAAGCCGCGGGCGCGTGCGGCCTCGACCGCCTCGGCGTCGAGCCGGTCCTCGGCGGTAGGGGCGGCGTAGCCGTCCTCGGGCCGGTGCAGGTGACTAGACTGGCGGGCAGCACTTGGCGGTGTCGAGGCGGCCCGGGCCTTTGGTCCCGGGCTTCTTCGTATCCCGGTCATGCCGCACCGCCTTTGCGGGCGCGGCGGGCCTGGGCCGACAGGTAGGCCAGCCGGGTGTAGTACTCCTTGCGGGCCGACTCGGACCGCTTGGCGCGCTCCTGCGGGCTCAGAACGCCGTCGGGGTCGACCTGTTTGTCGAATCGGTCGAGTTGGGCTCTGCGGGCCTTCGCGGTCGCCGCCGACCTATCGGGTTCCTTGGCCCACTTGGCGTGAGCGCCGATTCGGGAACGTAGCGCGCGTAGCTCGGGGGTGAGTTGCTCTTCGGACATGGGCAGCCGAACCGCCTTTCGCGGTGTCGGCTCGCAGCCCATCGAAATGGCGAGCTAGGACTTGTGGCACAGCGTACCGCCAGAGGCCCGCCAGCGCTGTGCCCGACGCGCCTTTGGCGTGTCTAGCGGTCGCCCTGCCGTGACGCCCGCCGGCGGTGGCGGTGGGCGTCGGTGCGCTCGGCCAGGACGGCGTAGTCGGTCTCGGCGGCGGCGAGCCGGCGCTCGGTGTCGGCGATGCTTCCCCCGGGGTAGCCGAGCTTGCGCTTGGCCCGCAGAATGGCCCTCAGCCGGTTGCGCAGCGCGGCGGCCTTGGCCAGCGGCGGGGCACCCGGCGGGTAGCCGTCGAGCCGGGCGTCGGCCCAGGCGTCGGAGTCGCAGTAGAGCACCATCTTGCGCTTACCGGCCGCGGCCACCGCGGACAGGCGGGCCACCGTCAGCCAGCCCGCCCCGTCGGCGAGTTCCACGCGCTGGCCGGGTTGGCCGGTCACCGCCACGATGGCGGCCAGGTCCCCGGTCACCCGGTCGGGCTCGGGCCGGTAGGTGACAACCACCGGGCCGGCGGTGGTGTGCAGCAGGTCGGCCAGGCGCTTGGCGGTCTCGCGGCTGAACACTTCGACCAGCACCGCCCGCTTGCCGAGCTCGGTGGCCCGGGCGGCCAGGATGACCTCCACCTGGCGCGCAATGTCGGGGCTCACAGGTCACCGAGGCCCAGGCCGCGGGCCTCGTCGGCGGCGCGCTCGGATGCGGTGGCCCGGGTGTAGCGGTCGATCATGTC
>JAUPKM010000590.1 GCA_030837445.1 Actinomycetota bacterium | reverse complement strand
CCGGCTTCGGAATCTCCCGACCCCGATGTCGCACCCACTCTCGGTCCGCGACCGCACACGGCTGCCGACAACATCTGCGAGTGACCCGCTAGCGGCTCAACTCCGGGGCCCCCTCAGCCCATCAGTTGGCGAGCCATCACCAGCCGCTGGATCTGATTCGTGCCCTCGTAGATCTGGGTGATCTTGGCATCCCGGAGGAACCGCTCGACCGGGTAGTCCTTGACATAGCCGTATCCGCCGAGCACCTGGACGCAGTCGACCGTCACCTTCATCGCGGTGTCGGAGGCGAAGCACTTCGCGGCCGACCCGAGGAAGGTCACGTTGGGATCGCCGCGGTCGCTCGCCGCAGCGGCGTGGTAGACGAGTTGCCGGGCGGCCTCGATCTGCATCGCCATATCGGCCAGCATGAACTGGATGCCCTGGAACTCCGAGATCGCCTTGCCGAACTGCCGCCGCTCCTGTGCGTAGCCCAGCGCCGCGTCGAACGCGCCCTGGGCGAGCCCGACTGCCTGCGCGCCAATCGTGACGCGGGTGATGTCGAGCGTCTTCATCGCAATGTTCCAGCCCTGGCCGGGGGCACCGATGATCCGATCAGCCGGCAGGTGGACATTGTCGAAGTAGAGCTCGCGGGTCGGCGATCCCTTGACACCGAGCTTGTTCTCCTCCGCGCCGAGGGTGAACCCCTCATCGTCGGCGTGCACCACGAAACCGGTGATCCCCTTGGCGCCGGTGCCGGGCGCCGTCGTGGCCAGCACCGTGTAGTACTTCGATACCCCGGCGTTGGTGATCCAGCGCTTGTTCCCGTTCAACAGCCAGCCGTCGCCGTCGGGCACCGCCTTGGTGCGCATACTCGCAGCGTCCGAACCCGCCTCCGGCTCACTCAGGGCGTACGAGAACATTGCCTCGCCGGAGGCGACCTCCGGCAGGTAACGAGCCTTGAGTTCCTCCGACCCACCGACCAGCACCGGCGTGGTGCCGAGTTTGTTCACGGCCGGGATCAACGAGCTGGAACCGCACACGCGAGCAATCTCCTCCACCACGAGGGCGGAGACCAGGTTGTCCCCGCCCATGCCCTCGTAGGCCTCCGGGATGTGTACCGCGTGAAAACCGGCCGCCACCAAGGCGTGGTAGACATCCCACGGGAACTCGGCAGCCGCGTCGATCTCGGCCGCACGCGGGGCGATCTTGTCCTGGGCCAGTGCTCGAACTGCCTGCTGCAGTTCGACGTATTCCTCCGGCAGGGCGTAGGTGGGGGCGTCCACAGGGCTCTCCGATCGTCGCTTCGTGCAAATGTGGCCACCGTCGCGGCGGCTGAGGTGTTCCGACCAGCATAGAACTCGCGCCGTCGGTGGCACCGGCCACCGCCTGCGGTCGAGTTGAGTAGCGTGGCCCCTGAGTCGGACGTCGACCACTACGCAACCGCGAGGAGCACTGTGAAGCTGTCAGTCATCGGCGCCGGGTACCTCGGTGCGGTACATGCCGCCGCGATGGCTTGGCAAGGCTTCGATGTGGTGGCGGTGGATACCGACGTGGCGAAAGTGGCTTCATTGGCGGCGGGCCGGCCGACCTTCTTCGAACCCGGTTTCGCTGCACTGCTGGCCGAGGTACAGGCCTCCGATCGACTCCACTTCACCAGCGACTACTCGGAGGTAGCCGACGCAGATGTCCACTTCCTCTGCGTCGGAACCCCCCAGCGGGCCCGTTCGAAGGCTGCCGACCTCACCCACGTGTGGCAGGCGGTGGACTCGCTCGCCCCTCACCTGACGCGGCCGACCGTGCTGGCGGGTAAGTCCACTGTGCCCGTGGGCACTGCCGCCGCCATCGCCGAGAGACTCACCAGACGGGCCCCGGCCGGAGCGGGTGTGGACGTTGTCTGGAACCCGGAATTCCTCCGGGAAGGTTATGCCGTGAGTGACACGATCACCCCAGACCGAATCGTCGTCGGTTCCATCGACGGCCGCGGAATGGCGCCGTTGCGGGAGATCTACCACCGGCAGATAGCCGCTGGCGTGCCGTTCGTGGAGTGTGATCTGGTCACCGCCGAACTGGTGAAGGTGGCGGCCAACTCCTTCCTGGCCACCAAGATCTCGTTCATCAATGCGATGGCAGAGGTGTGCGAGGCGACCGGGGCCGATGTCTCCGCACTGGCTGAAGCGATCGGTTACGACGAGCGGATCGGGAGCAAGTTCCTGCGAGCCGGTATCGGATTTGGGGGCGGTTGCCTGCCGAAGGACATCCGCGCCTTCATGGCCCGCGCAGGCGAACTCGGCGTGAGCGAAGCACTCACCTTCCTACGGGAGGTGGACGAGATCAACCTCCGCCGACGCAGCCATGCGGTGACGTTGGCAGAGCAACTGGCTGGCGGCGACGTCCGCGGCAAGCGCTTCGCCATGCTCGGGGCCGCCTTCAAACCCGATTCCGACGACGTCCGCGACTCACCGGCCCTCGACATCGCAGCTGCGATCGCGACCCGAGGCGGCGAGGTGGCTGTGCACGACCCGCAGGCCATGGCCAATGCCGAACGAAGCTATCCAACGCTGCGCTACAGCCCGTCGGCAGCGGAGGCGATCGCCGGCGCCGATGTGGTCCTGCTGCTGACCGAATGGCAGGAGTATCGAGAGCTGCAGCCTGCCGACCTTGCAACGCTGACCAGTGGTCGAGCGATTCTGGACGGCCGCAATGTCCTCGATCCAGCGCAGTGGAAGGCCGCGGGCTGGACCTACCGGGGGATGGGGCGACGCTAACTTCGGTCGGGCCGCCGAAGGCCTACTGGCCGAGGTCGGCCCGTAACTTTCGGCCCTTGAGCCGGGTCGCTTCCTCGAGTTCAACCTGAAATTCCGACATCGCGATGCGTAGCTGCTCGTCAGCGATCCCCAACATCCGGACAGCAAGCAACCCGGCGTTTCGAGCGTTGTCGACCGCGACCGTCGCGACCGGCACACCCTTTGGCATCTGCACGATCGAGAGCAGTGAGTCCAGTCCGTCGAACCTGGCCAACGCCACCGGCACACCGATCACCGGCAACACTGTCACCGATGCCAACATCCCTGGCAGATGAGCGGCCCCGCCAGCGCCGGCGATTATCACCCGTACTCCCCGAGCCTCTGCCTCCGCCCCATAGGCGAGCATCGTCGCGGGCATCCGGTGGGCCGAGACGACATCCACCTCAAAGGAGACACCGAACTCCTCCAACACCTCGGCCGCGTCCGACATCACCGGCCAATCAGAGTCCGACCCCATCACCACTGACACGAGCGCCCCGCGGGCCTTCTCCGCGGCCGCCCGAGCGGCTTCGGCCCTCGCAGCTTCGACTTTCGCCCTGCGACGTTTCGCCTTGTCACCCATCGATAGTCCCTGTGAAGAAGTCGGCCGCGTGCCGCGCCCGGTCGGCAAGTACCGCCACATCATCGCCGAGGGCGGTCACATGTCCGACCTTACGGCCCGGCCGGACCTCCTTGCCGTACAGATGCACCTTGATACCGGGATCCCTGGCCATCACGTGGAGGTACGCCCGGTAGAGGTCGGGATGGTCGCCGCCCATGATGTTCACCATCACCGCCGCCTGCGACCGAGGCGACGGGGACCCCAACGGCAGATCCAACACCGCCCGCAGATGATTCTCGAACTGGGAGGTATCGGCGCCCTCGATACTCCAATGGCCACTGTTGTGTGGACGCATTGCCAACTCGTTCACGAGCAACCGGTCGCCGGTGTCGAACAACTCGACCGCGAGCATCCCGACCACGCCCAACGACCCGGCCACCGACATGGCGATGTGCTGGGCTTGTGCGACCCGATCGAGGCCGACACCCGGGGCGGGCGCGATCACCTCGCTGCAGACACCGTCTCGCTGCACAGTCCGTACCAGCTGGTAGGCCACAGCCTGGCCATGAGGTGACCGTGCCACTTGGGCTGACAGTTCGGCAACGAATTCGACCTTCTCCTCCCCGAGCCAGGCGGCCCCGGCGGGTAGCGCGGACGAGCTCAGCAGCGAGTCGACCTGCTCGTCGCTCGCCACCTGCCATACCCCCTTGCCGTCATAGCCTCCCCTCGAGGTCTTCAGGATGAAGGGCCAGCCGACCCGCTGACCGAAGGCGACCGCATCCTCCCGATTGTCGATCCGCGCCCAGCTGGGACACGGAATGCCAGCGCGAGTCAGCGCCTCCCGCATGGCCAACTTGTCCTGCGCGTAGATCAACGCCTCGGGCCCGGGCCGAACCTCGATCCCGGCCGCCTGCAGTTCGTGCAGGTACTCGGTCGGGACGTGCTCGTGGTCGAACGTCACCACATCGCAGCCCTCGGCGAACGCCAGCAGCGCAGCCAGATCGTCGTGTCGGCCGATCCGGACGTCGCCGATCACCTGAGCCGCCGATTCCGACGCACCGGTGGCCAGCACTCGCAGCCCGATCCCGAGGGCGATCGCGGGCTGGGCCATCATCCGCGCGAGCTGCCCACCACCGACAATCCCGACCACCGGGAACCCCGGCGCGCGCGGAGTCCCCAGAGCTTCAGTTGACGGTCCGGCCCCACGTCCCGTCATAGCTCCGCCAGCCCGATTGAGAACACCGCACTGAAGGAGTCCCCTGGCGCGACCAGCCGCACCGGAAAGTGCCCGTCGAACGGAGCCGTCGGCGCCGTCATCGGCTCGAGTGCGATCAGGTCCTGATCCGGCGGTGCAAAGACGATCGCGTAGGGGTAGCCCCGCAGATAGGTCATTGAGATCCGGCGGCCGCCGCCGGCAATCCAGGCGGTAGTGCCGTCGGCGACGTGCGCGTAGAGGTCGTCGAAGGTGCGGTCCGCGAGAGGACCGTCGGCCACTGTCACTCGCGTCGTTTCGCCCGTCGGCAGCAGCACGTCGGACAACTCCACGTGGGTATCGAACGGATGGTGCAGCAGCCATTCGGGTCGCGGTACGCCCGGCAGAGTGAAGTAGGGGTGCCAGCCGAAGGCGACAGGGACCGGTCGGTCGGCCACAGCTACCACCGACGTAGTGACAGTCATGGTCGACTCCGACAGGTCAACCGCGACAGTCAGATCGTGTGGGAACGGGAAGGCCGGGAACTCCGGCCGCCGATGATCGAACCGGAGCGTGGCCGCACATCGAGCCACCGTGTCTGTCGCTGTCAACTCCTCGACCTGCCAGCCGGCCGCGGCCGCCAGCAGACCGTGGATCGGCAGACCGTTTCCGTCCAGGTGCACCCCCGGAACACCCGCGACATCCACCGTCTGCCCGGCAACCGTGTATTCGTCGCCGGATAACCGGTTGGCCCACGGCGCCAACAGCGGCACACCGAACGTCTTGCCTGCCCCGACATACCCGGACAGTCCGCCGCGGATACCCAGCACCTGCTGACCGTGGTGGCTCAGCGAGCAGCCGACCATCCCGACCGAGGGGACGAACTGGGCGCTGAGGCCTGCCGGCGAGTCCAACTGGACGGCCGCCAGACCACTGCCGTCGGCCAGTGGCAGCCATCGGGCCGCGTAGCCAGTCGCAGTGCCGTCGGTCATGTCGGCAGCCCCAGTTCCCGGGCGATCAGCAGCTGCTGCACCTGGGTTGTGCCCTCGCCGATCTCAAGGATCTTGGCGTCTCGGTAGAACCTCCCGACCGGGAACTCAATCGTGAAGCCGTAGCCACCGTGCACCTGGGTTGCGGCCCGGGCGTTGTCCATCGCGGCTTCACTGGTGACCATCTTGGCGATCGCGGCCTGGTGCTTGAAAGACTCGCCGCGTTGCATTCGGCCAGCGGCCTCCCGCCAGAGCACCCGCGAGGTGTGGGCTCGCGCCTCCATGTCGGCGATCATGAAGGCGATCGACTGGTTGGCGCCGATCGGGCGACCGAAGGCTTCCCGGGTCTGGGCGTAGCGCACCGACTCGTCGACGCACCCCTGCGCCAGTCCAGCGGCCAGCGCAGCGATGGCGATCCGTCCCTCGTCCAGGATCCGTAGGAACTGGGCGTAGCCACGCCCGCGGTCTCCCACCAGGTTGGTGGCCGGCACCCGCTCGTCCACGAAGGACAACTCATGGGTATCTGAGGCATCCCAGCCGACCTTGTGGTAGCCGGGCGCGACGGTCAGACCCGGCGTGCCCGCAGGTACCAGGATGGAGGAGATCTGTTTGCCGCCGTCCGGTCCGGTGTCGGTGACTGCGGTGACAGTGACCAGCCCGGTGATCTCGGTACCGGAGTTGGTGATGAACGCCTTTGAGCCGTTGATCACCCAGGCGTCGCCGTCAAGCACCGCGGTGGTCCGGGTGCCGCCGGCGTCCGAGCCGGCGCCCGGTTCGGTCAGGCCGAACGCTCCGAGCAGTTCCCCGGACGTGAGTCGAGGCAGCCACTCGGCCTTCAACTCGTCGCTGCCGAACCGATAGATCGGCATCGCACCGAGCGACACCCCCGCCTCCAAGGTGATGGCGATGGAGGAGTCGACCCGGGCCAACTCCTCGATGGCCACACAGAGGGACACGTAGTCCCCGCCCATCCCCCCGTACTCCTCCGGGAAGGGCAGGCCAAACAAACCCATCTCGGCCATCGTTCGCACCAGTGGCAGCGGGAATTCGGCACGCGCGTAGTAGTCGCCGATGACGGGGGCCACCGCATCCTGAGCGAACTCCTCGACAGTCTTGCGCAACGCCTCGTGCTCCGCGGACAGCCTCAAATCCATGCCGAGTCTCCTGTTCCAATCCAACTTCCCTGGTGACGAGACTCACGGTGGCACAGAGGCATGACCACAGCAAAGGCGGGTACGCTATATAGGTGGCACAGACCTCCCAACTCGACATGACCTCCCCGGAGGCGCCCGAGTCGTCGGGATTCGTCCGGTCCTTGTATCTGCGACTTCAAGGCCTCATCCACGAGATGGCCAAGTTCGGCATCGTCGGACTCAGCGCCCTGGTGGTCGATATCGGACTCTTCAACCTACTTCTCTACTTCGGCCCGCTGGACGGCAAGCCGCTGACGGCCAAAGTAGTGTCGGTCGCGGCCGCTACCACGGTTGCCTACTTCGGGAACCGGTTCTGGACCTTCAAACACCGCGGACGTACCTCCTTCGCCCGGGAGTACATGCTGTTCTTCGCCCTCAACGGCGTGGCCATGCTGATCGCTGTTGGGTGCCTCTGGGTCAGCCACTACGCACTGGGCTTCGAGAGCGCCTTGGCCGACAACATCTCAGCCAACGTGATCGGACTTGGGCTGGGCACCATGTTCCGGTTCTGGTCGTACCGCAAATTCGTGTTCCCTGAGGTCGACGACCCCGAAGAACGAGAACGACTGATGGGCACCGTCGAGATCTGACCCGGCGGGTGCGTCAGCGGCTGTTGCTCAGCCCCTCAAGCCGGCCCCACCCACTTGCCAAGTTGGGCGTCCACCGCGGCCTGGTCCGCTTTCGCCTTGGCCTTCGCCTGCGTCTGGTCCCGATACAACGGCAGGTAGACGGTGAAGGTCGGCGGGCGCCGAGAGGTCATCGCGATATCCCCGTCGTCAGCCGACACCAAGGTCTGCGCCAACGCCAGCCCGAGACCAGTGCCGCTGGCCGAAACTCCCCGCTCGAACGGATCCTGGCCCTCCTTCAGCCGCATCACGCCGCGACTGTCAACCACCTCCAGCACGGCCGAGCTGCCACTCTCCCGCACCCTCACGATCACGTCCCCGCGGCCGTGCAGCAGGGTGTTCTCCAGCAGAGTCGCCAGCACCTGGCTCTGACCCCCCGGGCTCGCCCACGCGTAGATGTGTCGGCCTGCCTGCAGCACGATCCTTCGCTTTCGGGCGGCGAACGCCGGGTACCACTCGACCATCTGGTCGGACACCAGATCCGCCAGGTCGACCTTCTCCTGTTCGGTCTGGATTCCTTCCCGCCGGCCCTTGACGAGCTGGTCGATGACATCCGTGAGCCGCTCTATCTGCACCACGCCGACGGCGGCCTCGGACTTCGCCTCCTCCAGATCGTCAGTCAGGATTATCTCCTCAAGCCGCAGCGACAACGCCGTCAGCGGTGTCCGCACCTGATGACTCATCTCCCGGGACGTGCGGCGCTCGGCGTCGAGCACTTCGCCGATCCGATGCGACCGGTCGTCCAGCACCCTCGCGATCCGGTCGATCTCGTCGATTCCGGTCGGCTTCGCCCGGCGAGTGTGTTGGCCGCTACCCAGCGTTTCAGCATGGCTGGCCAAGTCCCCCAACGGTCGGTTCACCCGCCGGGCCTCCCGGCCAGCCACCCGGTAGGCGACGGCGAGGGACACGGCCGAGGTCAGCAGCAGGATTCCGATCACACCGCCGAACAGGGCGTAGCTCCGCGCCTGGCTGATGCCGGCGGTGACTGTGAAACCCCCGAGCGGATCAGGTCGCGTGGCCACGAACTGCCGACCGATACTCGGTCCGGGCGCGGTCACCGTCCGACCGTTGCTGAACGACACTGCGAGTTGATCATCGGGGGCGATCGAGTCGAGCCATTCCGGTGTCACGCCCAGTCCGCTCGCCTCACGGAAGGAGACGGCAACGGCAGTCCGGGCTGCCAACTCGTCCGCCTGGCCCTGGAAGTTCTGCCGGATGAAGTAGGCGGCGAGGGAACCAAGGGCGACGGCCATCAGCACCACAGTCGCCAGCGTCACCCGTAGCGTCGCGGACAGGAAGCGTCGATACACCCGAGCTACCTAGGGCCGGGCCGACTGATCGCCGCTGGCGGCGGGGATTTCCTCCATGCGGAAGCCGACGCCGCGCACGGTACCGATCGTGGGTTCCCGCCCGACTCCGGCCTCGGCGAGTTTCCGGCGCAGCCCCGAGACGTGCATATCGAGGGTCTTCGAACCGCCGAACCACTCCCCGCGCCAGATCTCCTTCATGATCTGCTCTCGCGACATGACCTTGCCAACGTTCTGCGACAACAGCAGCAGCACGTCGTACTCCTTGGGCGTGAGCGGGACCTCATTGTCGCCAACCCGGACCCGGCGGGCGGCGGAGTCGATCACCATCTCACCGACCCTGATGATCGCCGGCGAAGAGCCCCGACGGACCAATGCCCGGACCCGCGCCAGCAGCACGTCTATCCGGAACGGTTTCGCGACGTAGTCATCGGCCCCGGCGTCCAATCCGACCACGAAATCCAGGTCGGAGGTCCTCGCCGTCACCACGATGATCGGCATCTTGCTGCCCTGTTCGCGCAGACTGCGGATGACCTCGATCCCGTCGATACCCGGAAGACCCAGGTCCAGCACCATCAGGTCCCCGACGCCAGCGCTACCGACCTCCAACGCCCCCTGACCGGTGTTCAACACCGCCACCTCGTGGCCGTCGCGGCGCAGGGCGCGCGCCAGTGGTTCCGAAATCGCCTCATCGTCCTCGGCAAGGATTACTCGAGCCATTCCCCCATGCTAGGCCTCCGACGCGCCTCGCGGAGTCTGCGGGCGCGGCCCACCGATGTTCAGACAGGCGGGATCCCATGTCGGCGCCGGGAGAATGAGCGATCCTTGCGGGTCGCCACCAGCATCCGAGCGATCAGATCGGCGCGCAGCTCCTCAGGTTCGACCACCGCATCGATCACCAACTCGCTGGCGAGTCGGAGTAGGTCGATGTCCTCCTCGTACTCTTCCCGCTTGTCGCTGACGAAGCGGTCCCGTTCGTCCTGATCCTCGATCGCTGCGATCTTGTTCGCGTAGACCGCGTTGATGGCGGCCTCGGCGCCCATCACGGCGATCTTGGCGGTCGGCAGCGCAATGGTTGCGTCCGGGTTGAAGCCTGGTCCGCCCATCGCGTACAGACCCGCACCGTAGGCCTTCCGCACCACGACGCAGAACTTCGGCACGGTCGCCTCACTGACGGCGGTGATCAGTTTCGCGCCATGCCGGATGATCCCCTGCCGCTCGACAGCGCTGCCGACCATGAACCCGGGGACATCGGCCAGGAAGAAGATCGGCACGTTGAAGGCGTCACAGATGTTGATGAACCGCGCCGCCTTGTCAGCGGAGTCCACAAACAACACCCCGCCCTTGAACATCGAATTGTTGCCCACAACCCCGACGGTCCGACCGTCCAGCCGCCCGAACCCGACGAGTACCTCGCGAGCCCACAGAGCGTGAATCTCAAAGAAGCTGTCAGCGTCCAACAGCCCCCGGACGCATCTGCGCATATCGAACGCCTGCCGCTCACTTGCCGGCACGAGCGCGCGAAGGTCGATTCCCTCTGGTCCGGTGGCTGCGATGGTCGGGGGGTCATGCCGAAAGTTGTCGGGCAGGTAGGACAGGTAGGCGGCCACGGCGGCCAGCGCCTCAACCTCGGTCTTGACCAACTTGTGGCCGACCCCGCTCTGGGTGCAGTGAACCCGGGCGCCGCCCATCTCCTCCAGCGTGGTCTTCTCCCCGGTGACCATCTCCACCATCCGGTCGGAGCCCAAGTACATCGAGGCGTTGCCCTCGACCATCACGACCAGGTCGCAGAAGGCTGGAATGTAGGCACCGCCGGCAGCGCTCGGGCCGAACAGTGCACACACCTGCGGGATGGAGCCGGACGCGCGCACCTGGTTGTAGAAGATGTTTCCGGCTCCCCGTCGACCGGGGAAGAGGTCCACCTGATCGGT
>JAUPKM010000589.1 GCA_030837445.1 Actinomycetota bacterium | reverse complement strand
CGGCCACAGAGGTTCTGGTCCACCACCCTGATGCTCACCTCGACGGGAACGACGCTGCTCCCGTACACGTCGTCGCGGTGGACGGCGTCCGGCACGAGAACGCACTCACTCTCGTGAACGATCCCCCCAGCGTCAGGGACACTGCGCACCGCCCACGACGGCGGAGCCAGCGGCCCCGACCCATCACGCTTCCCTCTGCCGAGGACCCGGGTGGCAAGAACCGAGGCCACCCTCGGGACGACGAACAGGCGCCGCCACACCCCCGGCCTCATACCGCCACCCCCGGCTGGCCCGCACGACGGGAACGCCGACGCCGCTCGGCGCGACGCTCGGGATCCTTCGCCAGGCAGGCAGCACCCACCCGCCAATCCCCACGCTCCTCGATCAATGGCGCGCTGTCCGCGCGCGGCCCGTCACGACGCGACAAGATAGACACGGGTCTGACCTCCAACCAGGTCGGATCAAGACCCCGGCCCGGTGGTAGCACACCGGCCGGGGTCGCTTTGTTACCCAGATCATCCACATGGTTTAGATGGTCTGGACAATGGGAACATCACGAGACTGTCAGTGGACGGACAATCGAGTCAAGGGGGTCAGGGCAGATTGTCTGGACAATATTGCTCGACAGGCGGTACACCAGACGCATGACGCACCCACGGCGCAGCTCTCGGCCGATCTACCACCAGATCGCCGATGACCTACGCGTACAGATCACGTCGGGAGACCTTGCGCCGGACGCGCAGCTGCCGACGGAGGGTGAGTTGTGTGATCGATACGTGGTGAACCGAGGCACCGTGCGCCAAGCTCTCGGGCTGCTTCTCAACGAAGGATTGATCGTCAGCGTGCGACCGCGCGGCTACTTCGTCCGCGACCGCAAGCACATGACCTACCGGCCTCAAGACGAGTACTGTCCCCGGCCGGAGAACCCCTCCGCAGATCAGTTCCTCACCTCCGTTGCTCAGGAGGGCAGATCGGCGAGCCAGGCGATCGAGGTAGCGATCATCATCCCGCCGAGAGAGATCGCCGAGCGGCTTCAGCTGCCGGAAGGCGGCCGCGCCGTGGTTCGTCGACGAGTACGAGCCATCGACGGCGAACCGTTCAACATCAACGACTCCTACTTCCCTTCCGACCTTGTGGAGAGGAGTGAAATCACCAACCCGGCGGACATCGCCCGAGGTGCGAACAAGGTCTTGGCCGAGCTGGGTCACGAGCAGATCCGCGCCACCGATGAGATCTACGTCCGGATGCCACGCCCCATCGAGGTGACCAGACTGCAGTTGGGTCCCGGCACTCCCGTCGCGGTGCACTACCTCACCGGCTACACCGCACAGGATCGCCCGGTTCGCGTTGTCGAGAACGTACTCCCCGGAGACCGGCACGTGATCGTCTACGAACGGCGGAAGAGCGACGCGCAGCCCGGCACCGAGGCATGACTCCGCTTACCGTGCGCCGAGCGTCCACGTTCGATGTTCCGGTCGTGGCCAGCCTGCTCGACGAGGCGACGGCCTGGCTTACCGCTCTCGGCAGCGGCCAATGGCAGTACCCGCCCCGAATTGAGCGGATCATCGCTGGCGTGCAGTCCGGCACCGTCTGGATGGCCAAACACGATCAGTGCACGGTAGGAACGATCACCGTCGACAACTTCGCCGACCCCGAGTTCTGGATGCCCACGGACGACCCCGATGACGCCCTCTACGTCCACCGCACCGTGGTCACGCGAGCTGCCGCAGGTCAACGCATCGGTGCTGCTCTGTTCAACTGGGCATCCCTCAACGCTGAAGCGTCCGGGCACACCTGGTTGCGCTTGGACGCCTGGGCCACCAACACCCAGTTACACAGCTACTACCTCGCCCAAGGGTGGACCCACATCCGGACCCTCCGGTTATCACATCGAGGCTCCGGGGCCCTCTTCCAGCGCCGAGCTGGTACAACCACACCCGAAGCTCCGAAGATCACCGAAGTGCAGTGACCCATCGCGCACGAGCAACGTCTTGATCATGCTGTTCGGTGACACAACGGGAGTTCGGGGAAGTTCTGTAGCGTGATCATGGGTAGTTCTGTAGCGTGATCATGGTTAGTTGTGTAGCGCGTAACCGGTGGGCCACCCGTCCTCGTCGTCGAGTGGCAGCGACTCGCCACCTCGTGGGACGTAGTCCGTCGGGCGCCGTCGATATCGATGACCGACGCGACACACACCGCGCATATGCATCGGGATCGGAGACGACGACCTGTATCACCGGGTAGGTCTGCACGCGCGGCATCGCCGGGTGGCTCCCGAAGTGCGTAGAGAAGGTGTCGATTCGGTGTGGAGAAAGTGCTGATATTCGACACTTTCTCCACACGCAATCAGCACCTTCTCTACGCACTTCACCCACGGCGCGTCGCGCACGATCTCACTGAATCGACCTGACGCCGGGCTGGCTGCCGGACCTCGTCGCTGTCTCTGCCTGCGCGCCTCGCCGGATCATGCGGGTCATTTCGGACTGCGTCACGGTCAATGGCTGTCTGCGCCACAGCTATAACGTAGATTCAGTCTACGTAGATTGGATCTACCTTGGTTGGAGGCGTGGTGGCCGCATCGTTCGTGGGGCGGGCCCAGGAACTGGCGGTCCTCGGCAAGCGTCTGGACCGCGTCGTGCGAGATGGGCGCGGTGTCGCGTTGACCATCCGGGGACGACGTCAGGTCGGGAAGTCGCGACTCGTTCAGGAGTTCATCGATCGGACCGGCCTGCCCTACTTCTATTTCACCGCCACCAAACAGATGTCGTCCCCGGAGTCGACGTCGAGCTTCCTCGGTGAGCTGGCCGAGTCGAGCCTGCCACCCCGGCCGGAGCTGATCCCCACCCGGACTCCCGCGACCTGGCCGGACGTGTGGCGCATCGTCACCTCGGCGCTGCCCGACCGGCCGAGCATCATCGTCATCGACGAACTTCCGTGGCTGACCGAGCAGGACGACGTGTTCGACGGCGCCCTGCAGACCGCGTGGGACCGGCTGTTGGCGGGCAGGCCCGTCCTGCTCCTGCTGCTGGGCAGCGACCTGCACATGATGGAGCGACTCACCGCCTACGACCGCCCGTTCTACGGTCGCGCCGACCACCTGGTGCTCAACCCGCTCAATCCCGCCGAGGTCGGCACCGCCCTGGCTCTGCCCCCGGCCGACGCGATTGACGCACACCTGGTCACCGGTGGGCTGCCCGGCATCCTGCCCAGCTGGCCCTCCGGGATGCCAGCCCTGGACTTCCTTCGTCAGGAGTGCGCCGATCCCGCCGCCACGGTGTTCAGCATCCCCGAGGTGACCTTGCAGGCGGGGTTCCCCGGCCCGGACCAGGCACGACAGGTCCTTGAAGCCATCGCCGGTGAGACCCGGACCCAGGCGAACATCGCCGCGACCGCCGGTGCACGCGCTGGCTCCCTGTCCTCGGGCACCTTGTCCCCGCTGCTACGACGCCTTGTGGATGACAAGCGGATTCTCGCCGTCGACCAACCGTTGTCCACCCAGGCCGGGCGTCCGGCCGTGTACCGGGTCGCCGACAGCAACTTGCGCCTGTATCTCGCCGCGCTCCGGCAGGCCCAGGCGCTGGCCGCCCGTGGCCGGACCGACGCGGCCTACGCGTTGGTGGAACGCCGCTGGTCCTCCTGGAGAGGCAGGGCAGTCGAGCCGATCATCCGGGAATCCCTCGAACTCGCCGCCGCGGCCGGTGCCCTGCCCTGGTCTGGAGTCGGCGCGGTCGGAGGGTGGTGGAACCGCCGGTTCGACCCGGAGATCAACCTCGTGGGCTCCGACACGGCACCCGTGGCTGCGTCGATCTTCTTCACCGGATCAGTCAAGTGGCACGTCAGCCCCGTCGACACCCGGGACGTGACCGCTCTGCGGCGAGCCTCGGCGTCCGTCCCCGGCGTCGACCCGGAGCACTGCGGGTACGTCGTCGCCTCCCTCTCCGGCAGGGAGAAACACACCGACCCGGACAGCGCCGACGTGTGGTGGGGGCCCGGCGACGTCATCAACGCCTGGGCCTGACCACTACCGACACCCCGTGTCGTGTTGCAGAGGTACGGCAACGTGTCGATACTGGTGGGGCAGCCGTTCCTTCGGGAACCAGCCGCAGTGCCTTAGGCCCCGCCAGTGTGCGGGGCCTTCGTGCGTCTATGGGCAGGTCGTGAACTGGTGGGCGATCCGTCCCTCCACGTGACCCCAGATCCGCGAGATCGCTTTCTCCTGCTTGGGGTTGGTTTCGATGATGGCCGAGCGGCGGTGGTGAAGGAACGTCACCAGATCGGCGGCCTGGATGAGCCGGGGGTGCCGTTGATCCGGAAGTCACGCAAGGTGTTGCGGTGACGGTCCGGGTCGTTGACCTCATCTGCGATCACCAGTATCTGCTCCCCCAGACTCTGGCCGAAGTCGTTCAGCCGTTCGAGCAGATGCTGGAGAACGACCTCGTGCGGGGGCCAGGGATCGACATAGCGGGCTCGATGACGCTTGCAGTCCAGGCCGCGCAGGAAGATGTGGATCTCTTGCTGCCCGATGGCCTGCATGGCCTGCTCGTACACCGAGATCAACGCACGGACCTGCTTCTTGATCGGCTCCCACTCCCTGGCGCCCTGGAACAAGGGCTGACCATGCAGTTCCAGCGGGGCCGTGACGTCGGGCAGGTACGCCGCTCTGGCCTTCTCCGCGACGGCGTCGAGTGCGGCGTGCACGGCCGGGCCACTGACGTCGTCCACCACCACCGCGCCGATGAAGTAGAAGTCACGGGTATAGGACTCATCGATGTACGCCAGCCGCACACCAAGATCCTCCCAGCGGCCGCGCGTCCTCCGCGTCGAGACGCACCATCTCACGCTCGCAGACCCTGTACCGCCGACACCACCTGCCGAGTGATCCGGACAGCGTCGACGTGTGGTGGGGATCCGGCGACGTGATCAACGCCTGGGCCTGACCTGGTGCGGCGTAGGTGATGAGTGCGCTCAGGCCCCGACAGGGGACGCCTCGCCGCTCCTGGGAAGGAGTTCCTGTTCAGCGAGCCGCTCAGCGGCAACCCGGACATGATCCTGGGTGAACAACCGGGCCTTGCGCAGACCCCATGCCACGACCCGTTCGTCGATCCCTTCGACGTCCGCGGTCGGGGGTGGCTGCGCGGCGGCGAAATGGACCGTTGCGAGCAGTTCCAGGCTGTACGGGGTCTCGAACCCGTCGACGAGTTCGAGGAGCCGCCGGAGCCGCTGGACGTCCTCCGGCTCACCCGCGACTACCGACTCTGCTTCGGCCAGCCCGCTGGCGAGCGGAGTGATCGGAACCAGCTCGGTACCCCGGGCCGAATGGTCCCCGAAACCGGTGAGGTAGTGGCCTTCCAGCAGATCAAGCACCCCAGACAACTTCTCAGCGTGGGGACCGTACCGACCGCGCACGAAACTCAGCGGGAACGCGCCCCCGAACAGCTTGAGGAAGTAGACCAGTTTCTGGATGGTCAAGTCCCGGGGAGTGGTGTACGGCGTGTCGTCGCGTGATCCTTTGCTGATCAGGCCGTGAGGGCCTGAATGTGGGACGAATTCACCTCCCCGTCAAGTCGACCGTCATTCTGGTCGG
>JAUPKM010000006.1 GCA_030837445.1 Actinomycetota bacterium | reverse complement strand
GGCGTCGACCCATCAGGCAAGTTCGTGCCGTAGGTCGGAATCGCGTACTGTGCCATGCCCACCGGGTACAGACCGGGCGCCAGACCACCGGCAACCAAACACGACCCCGCCGCTACCTGCACCTGCACCCGATAGCTCTGCACATCCGTGCCGTCGGCACAGTAGACGGACGGCACCGAGTAGTCCCCCGATGTCACCCCGGCCGTCGCCTCAAACGTGGCGCCGTCGACACCGGAACACGTCGGGATCACCTGCACCGCCACCCCGTTGGCCGCCACCAATCCCGAATAGGGCGCCATGTAGGCCGGATCCGTCCCCAAAGTGTGGCCACCCGTCACGGGCTGACCCGTGCTCGTCGGATCCCCGTACACCCGCACCGTCACCGCCGGTGACGCCAACGGCGTGATGGTCACCTGGCCGGAGCCTCCGCTGGTCCCAGCGCTACCGACGGTTGCTCCGGCCGGACCACCACCCCCTGGCGAACCGGTCGTCGCAGGGGCGTAGGAGAGCGGGATCCCATTTGCGCTGATCTTGCTGCCGCCCGCGCCGCCGCCACCACCGGCGGCGGCCGAACCTGCACCCGCGCCGCCACCGTAGCCACCGCCCCCACCACCGCCAGTAGCGGCCGCGGCGTTAGTACCACCGGTGCCACCGGCGCCGTCCACGCTGGGAGAAACCACGCTGCTACCCACCGTCTGCACGACAACGAAGCTCACAGAAGAGCCCAGAAGCCCGCCGACACCATCGTGACCGCCCTTGCCGGAGTAGTTGTTCGTCGCGCCTCCGTTGCCTCCCGCCAAGCTGCCGCCCTGGGCACCATTCCCGCCCGCAACCGAAGACGCACCCCCGTTGTTGGCGTTACCCGCACCGCCGCCACCGCCGCCCGCAACGATCGTCTCGCTACCCAGGTCGACCCTGGTGGAGCCACCACCACCGCCGCCAAGGGCTTTTGCGGCAACAACGGCGGTAGCCCCCCCAGCAGCTGCTCCCGAACCGCCTCCGCCCCCAATTCCGAATCCCCCGCCGACACCGCCAGTGGCCGTGACGTATGAGAGTGCGTCATTGGGGGCAACGGGTTGCAGGATCTGGATCACAGCCGCGCCACCGCCAGCGCCGGCACCGGAAGACCCGGTCTTGTACCCCCCGCCACCGCCGCCGCCGATCGCCACGACCTTCACTACGGTCACACCGGTCGCTGGCACCGTGCAGGAGCCCGATCCGGTCAGGACGGCTCCGTTGCAGTCCGCCGCCGCGGCGGGCTCAGCGGCAACGGCCACCAACAGCGCCGCGGTCACCGCCGCGGACGACACCGCTGATACCCACCGCCGAGCGGACGGGGATGCCTTGGCTAGTTCAGCGGACCCCAACCCAGATGTGCGAGTCGCTTCCACCGCGCGCTCCTTCCGCAGGACCTCTGGGGTCTGATCCCGGCTGCGGCACGCAGAAAGCCCCCGCGCGGGCACGCCTGGGAATATTCCCTATCTGCATCCTCGCACAGACCGACTGGCGGGCACAGATCGCGCGCACCAGTGGCGGCGAGCCGCGACTGGGTAGGAAGTCGCGGGTGCTTGCGCCTGCCGCGCCAGCGGAGCCTACGGGGCCTGCAGCGCCTGCGCGACGGTCTCGGCGTAGGCCTTCAAACCCGCCGTCGTCAGGTGGGTGCCGTCGGCAACAAAGTAGTCCCAGTTGCCGTCGGCGTTGGCCTCCCAATCGGCGATCCGAACGTTCGGGAATTCCTTCGCCGCGGCGCGGATATTGGCGTTGCTCTCGTCCATCCAGCGAACCGGCGCATGGACCGTCACCAGCACCACCCGCTTGCGGTCCTTCAACCCCTCCAGCGCCTTGACGAGGTCCTCCTTGGACGCGGGCCCGTTGGTACCGAGGTGAAGAACGACCGCGTCGTCGAGCAGGTTGGAGGCCCGCCGAGCGGCAATCCGGTCGAGGATGGTGTCGGACT
This sequence comes from Actinomycetota bacterium, assembly GCA_030837445.1. Classification (GTDB taxonomy): domain Bacteria; phylum Actinomycetota; class Actinomycetes; order S36-B12; family UBA10799; genus JACJWR01. Next base: position 4,401 of record JAUPKM010000006.1, on the reverse strand, counting down.
GCCGGGCCACGGCCGCATCCACGGTCACCTTCGGCATCAGAGACTGCATCGAGGAGCGGGCACCCAACATCACCGAATCCCCGATTGCCGTGATCGGCGCTTTCAGGTCGACCGGTCCCTGGGCCACCACCGGGACCCCTGCGGCGCCGGCCGCACCCGCACCCGCACCCGTCCCAGGCTGCCCGGAACCAGGCTGCGCCGCGAGGTTGCCGGTGCCCACCTCGGTGACTCCGCCCAAGTAGTCCTTCGCGTTCGGCGCCGGGATTACCGAGAGCGCGAACACGACCGCGATCAGCACCGCCAGGCCACCGCCAAAGACCGTCCCGAACCTCTTGCCCGAGGCCGGCCAGCCCAGGTCAATCCAGCGGTTCCAGGTCCGACGCAGGGCGCCGTGCCTCACGGGCATTTCGATGTAGCGGTAGGAGAGCTCGGCCACAGCGAGCGTCAATCCCATCCGCAGCACGAAGGCGGGGATCCCCTCGAGCGGGATGTCCAAGCCCGGCCTTGTCACCGCAAAGATGGGCCAGTGGTACAGGTAGAGCCCGTAGGACCGGGTGCCGAGGTACCGCATCGGCGCCACTGCCAGCATGGCTCCCAGCGGGATTGCCGGATGACAGACCAGTCCGATCATGACCGCCGAGGCGACCGAGATGACGACGAAGCCACCGCGGTAGAGCCCGTTACCGCCTTCGGTCATCAAGGCGAAGCAGAGCAGCACAACAACTACAGCGCCAAGCCCAATCGCGGTGAGGGCGGCCCTCGGCTTCGGCGCCAGTTGCTTGGGCACGGCACCGGGGCGCCAGACTGCGGCCATCGCCGCCCCGAGTAGTAGCCCCATGCAGTGGGTATCGGTGCCGAAATACAGTCGTGAGGCGTCCCCGCCGCCGGGCACGTTCCACAGGATTGACAGCATCGCCATCAGCAGCGTCGAGGCCAGCGCCACGTACAGCGCGACTCTGGCCACGCCGAGTCTGCCCCGCCAGCGGAACAGGAACACCAGCGCGATCGGCCAGAGAAGGTAGAACTGCTCCTCCACGGCCAGGGACCACAGGTGCTGCAGCACCGGCGGTCTCCCCATCACCTGGAAGTACGACATGTCGCCGAAGATGTAGCCCCAGTTGGTGACGTAGAAGATCGAGTTCAGAGCGTCCTGTCGGAATTGTGCCGCCCCATCCCGGGCGAGGAACAACACCAGCACTGCGCTGAGGGCCAGCGTGACAACCAGCGCTGGCAATAGCCGGCGGGCGCGGCGCAGGTAGAACTGACGGAAGTTAACTCGGCCGTTGAGTTCGATCTCCTGCAGCAGCAGGGTCGAGATCAGGAAGCCAGACAGGACGAAGAAGACATCGACGCCGAGAAATCCGCCAGGGAACCAGGTTGCGCCAGCGTGATACAGCAGCACCCCCAGCACCGCAATCGCCCGAACTCCGTCAAGTCCTGGGACGTAGCCCATCGGCGGTGCGGGGCGGTCCAGGTAGTCGAGCCCACCGGAGTTCTGCGGAGGCCCGACCCCGTCGCGGACGCCTGCGCCACCGCCAGTTGCGGGGGTACCCGCGCCGAAGCTGCGTGAGACTCGCTCACTCAGCTTCGAGGTGATCGTCGGGGCCATCTACGTCCTTTGGTGCGGTGCCGGCAAGGCGACAGTAGCGGTCGGGCTGGGTCCTCGCGGACTCGCCCAGCCTAGGGCTTTCGCTGCCGGATTCCAGCGGGCGACTCGCCCGAGCCGCGGGTCTTGAAGCCTGCACTCACGGGCGGCCCAACCCCAGGCGTGCTAGAGCCGGGCAGCCCAACTCGTCAAGATTTCGGCCGTCCGGGACGGCCGCTCGACGATGGAGAGATGACCGCACTTACCGACCACGCTGAGCGGGGCGCCGCCAAGCGCGGTGGCCATGTCAGTCGCGTCGGACATCGACGAGAGCGTGTCCTCATCCCCGGCGACCACCACTGATGGTCCTCGGTAGACGGACAGCGCAGCCGTCGAGTCGGTCCGCACCGCCATCGCTCGCTGAGCCCACGCCACCATCGCCGGGTCCGCCGCCTCGATCCACCTGGTCACCTTGGTCGCAACCGCGAGGCGCGACTCCCTTGTGGTCTCCCCCAGCAGTACGTCTATCATCGCCGTCGGTACCCAGCGGACGCCCTGGCTCTGCACTTTCTCTGCGAACTCCTCGCGGGTCCGGGCGGCAGCGTCGGTGTCGGCCGCGGCCTTCGTGTTGAGCAGCGCAACCCCGGCAATCCGGCGCGGGGCGACGCGCAACATCGCCATCGCCACGTAGCCGCCCATCGAGATACCTGCCACGCCGAAAGTCTTGTGCCCGCGGGCGGCCATCTCTGCGACGACCCACTCGGCCACCGCGTCCAGCGTCGGCGCCGAGTAGTTCGACTGCGCCCCCGTCGCCAACAGGTCCGGCGTGAACACCTCGTGGCCAGCCTGCGTCAAGGCCACCCGCTGGCGCTTCCACATTCGGGCATCCAGCGGGAACGCGTGCAGCAGCGCAATCGCTGCCATCAGGGCATCACCGAAATGCCACCGTCGACAACGAGTACCTGGCCGGTCATGAACGACGAGTCGTCGGAGGCCAGGAATAGGGCCGCCTTGGCGATCTCCGCCGCCGTCCCCCAGCGCTGCATCGGAACCCTCGACAGGATGGCCGCCTCGGCGTCACCGCTCGCGCGCAGGTGACCGGTGAGGTCCGTCTCAATCCAGCCGGGTACCAGCGCGTTGACCCGGATGCCGGCGTAGGCGGTCTCCAGCGCCACCGACTGGGTGATCGAGATGACCGCGGCCTTGGCGGCGCTGTAGTGCGACATCAACGGGACCCCCTGCAGTCCGGCAACCGAGGACACGTTGATCACCGATCCTCGACCGGCCGCCACCATCGCGGGAAGCACTCGCTGGGTGATCCAGACGACGGATTCGACATTGAGACGCTGGACCTTGGCCCAGCCATCGGCGCGCATTGACACCAGCGGAACCGAGAACGTGTTCCCGCCCGCATTGTTGACGAGAACGTCGACCGGGCCGTCTTCCACGATCTGGCCGAAGACTCGGTCCACCTCCTCCGGATCAGTCACGTCGCAGGTGTGGAAGGTGGCGACGGGTCCCTGTTCGGAGTTGATCTCCTCGACGAGGGCGGCCAGCCGGTCAGCGTCCCGGGCGACGGCCACCACAGTCGCGCCAGCCTTGGCGAACTCCAGCGCCATCGCGCGGCCAATCCCCCGGGATGCCCCCGTGATGACGGTTCGGCGACCTGTGAGCTGCATATGTTCCTCCTGGGTGTTCGGGATCGACCGCCAGCTTGGCGGAGTAACGGTTGGTCTCGGAGCCCGCGCCTGGCGCGGGCTCGCACTTGACTGCCACCGTAGCGCTATCCGGGAAGCTGTAGATCCCGATGCTGCACCATCGGTCCGGGCCACTCCGTCGGCAGTGGAACCGGCACCTGCGGCGCCACCAGCGACACGATCTCCGACAGCACCCGTCGAACCGACGGCTCCCCAACCCAGAGGTGCTTCGCGCCTGGCACCGCGATCAGCTCCAGCTGAGGAATACCGGCGAACCTTGTCGCCGCTTGGGCGGGCCGGAGGAAGTCGTCGAACTCGGGCACCATCGCGACCAATCGTCGGCCGTCGGTGGCCCAGGCTGCCAAATCCTCATCCGACGTGTACTTCAACGGGGGGCTGAGCAGCAGCGCTCCGGGAAGCCCAGGGAGCAGCCCATGTTTGAGGAGGACATCGGTCCCGAAGCTCCAGCCGACCAGCCACGGGGCGGGCAATCCCTCGGTTCGCACCCAATCCACCGCCGCGGCCAGATCCAGGCCCTCACCACGGGCCTCGTCGAACGCGCCGTCGCTGCGACCGGCGGCCGAGGAGGTTCCCCGAGTGTTGAACCGGACCACACCGATACCTGCCAGGGCGGGCAGCCGCCAAGACGCCTTGCGCAGCAGATGCGAGTCCATCATCCCGCCGTGCGTAGGAAGGGGGTGGGCGCAGACGATGACGCCCGTGAGCGGCCCCGTCGCCGGCAGCGCGGCCTCGCCGACCAACCGAAGTCCGTCGGCGGTGCGCAGCGTCAGCGGGACCCGGGTGGCGGGCAGCACGCTGTTCGCCGTGATCCGGTGGGAGGTCACCGCACCTGCCCTCCCGCTCGCGGGCGCTCCGCCCGCTTCACCGTCGATCACACTGGCACCATATCCGCCGCAGGGAAGGAGGCCCGCTCCTCATCAACCTCATCTTCTGGCGGTGCCCCCTATCGACGGGCTGCAGCGCGGTCCCAACAGGACGCGTGCCAGTGCCGCCGGGCCTCGACCCCCATCACGGAATCCTCCCGCCAGGCCACGAGGTGCCCGGTTCCCGGCTGGATCAACTGCTCACAACCCGGGCAGCGGTAGGCCTTGTCCGCAG
>JAUPKM010000087.1 GCA_030837445.1 Actinomycetota bacterium | reverse complement strand
CTGCCGCGGACCGCGTGATCACGCTGACCTCGCAGCCCCAGAACCGGGCCACCTGCAGCACCAGGGTCGCCGACGCGCCATAGCCGTACAGACCCAGTTTCACTCCTGCGCTGCCAGGGCCCAGCTCGGCGATCCGCAATGAGCGGTAGCCGATGACACCCCCGCAGAGCAGCGGTGACATGGCGATCGCTCGCTCCAGCGGCGGCCGGTCGGACAGGTACTCGGTTGGCAGGTCGAAAGCGCAGTCTGACCTGGCGACGATGGCGGTGGCATAACCCCCATCTCGATCCCAGCCCGTAAATTCTGCCTGCCGGCAGAGATTCTGCCGCCCTGCCAGACACCACGAGCAGACGCCACAGGAACCTCCGAACCAGGTAACCCCCACCAGGCTGCCCAGTCGGCATTGGTCGACCTCGGATCCGACGTCGGTGATGGTGCCGACGGTCTGGTGTCCGGGGGTGACCGGCAGCTTGTGCGCCGGAAGGTCGCCGCTGGCCAACTGCAGGTCGGTGCGGCAGACGGCGCAGGCCGCGACCTCGATCAGCACTTCAGTCGGACCCAACCGAGGCGGCGCCAGTTCGGTTGGCTGCAGTGGACCGTGGCCGGCGTCGACCGAGGATGGCGTCTGCAGCCGCATGGCCGTGAACGTTTGGGTCATGGCACGACCGGGGTCGTCGGAGCCGAAGGGGTCGCCGGGCTGGACGGGGTCGCCGCGCGTGGCACGCCCGGACTCGGGGTGGCCGCGGTGGCCGGTGGACTGGCGGGGGCTGTCGGTCGCAGCGGTGGCGGCACGATCGTCTCGTCCCGACCTAAGCCGAGCGCGGCAGCCAGCTCCTCGGCCTGATAGGTCGTGATGTCGCCGGTGAGAACTGCCCGGCCAAGCGCGAAGCGGACAGCCATCGGCGACGGTCCGTCCTCCGACTGCATTCGATCCCTGAGTCGCTGCACCCGCTTACTGTTGAGGGTGCCGTCGGAGTTGAACAGCCGATCCAGTTGGACGCGGTTCGGCCCGTCGCCGGGACCGTCCTCCCCCAGGAAGCTGGCATAGCCTCGCGGACCATCCGCCACCGACTGGCTGAAACCCCAGGCGGCGAAACCCATCGCGAGGGTGCCTGCGATGAGGGTGGCCACCGCGAGCACGATGGTGGCCACCGTGAGGCTCTTGACCCTCAGTTGGGACCGCGCGAGGGCGGCCTGCCAACCCCCGGGCGGTTCCTGGGACGAGCCGGGACCAGCCGGATAGCTTGGCACCGGCGTTGGCGCTGGGACTGATTCGGGCGTCTGGCCGACTATCGGGCCGAGATTGTCACTCATGGGATAAGCATGCGGCCAACCCCGGGGTTCAGTCGATCGCCACGTCGGCGGTCTCGAGGTTCTCTGGCGTGACAGCCTTCCAGACGAAGGCGGCCAGCACCCCGCCGATCAGCGGAGCCACGATGAACAACCACAACTGGCCGATGGCTGTGCCGCCCGCGAACAGTGCTGGGCCGATCGAACGAGCCGGGTTGACCGAGGTGCCGTCCAGCGGGATACCGACCAGGTGAACGGTGACCAGTGCAAGGCCGATGGCGACACCTGCCAGGCCGGGGGTGGCAACCTTGTCAGTCACAAGCAGGATCACGAGCACGAAGATGAAGGTCAGAATGATCTCCAGGACCAGTGCCCCCACCAGGTTGATGGCCCCGTTGTCGTAGGCGTTCGATCCCAGGCCGCCGGTCTTGTCCTTGATGCCGCCAGCCGTGGTCATGAACTTCAGGGCCGCGGCGCCGAGGATCGCGCCCAGCACCTGCACGCCCATGTAGGCCAGCCCCTCACTCGTGGGCATCTTGCGACCGACCATCATCGCGATCGTGACCGCCGGATTGATGTGGCAGCCGGAGATGTGACCGATCGCGTAGACGGCGAACACGAGCACGAACCCGAAGGCGAGGGCGACACCCACCACGCCGCTCGCCGGGATCGGGAACTGTGAGGTGTCGTCTCGCGCCGCCCCGATTCCGGCCACCGCCGTGCCGACTGCGACGAAGACGAGGATGAACGTACCGATGAATTCCGCTGTCAGTTTGCGCGCCATGGCCGCAAGTTTGCCATTGCCGACTTCGCCGCTAACCGAACACCCGGGCCCTCAGCCCCCGGGTTCGTTCGGTTGTAGGCTACGCCCCGTATGGGCGCCCGGTAGGCTCCCGACATGGTCGGACATGGTCGCTGAACGCACCCCGAGCCAGGCAGTCACCGAGGCCCTGGCGGGAACGTTCATTCGCGGGCTCGGGGTCCTCCCACCGTCGGTGGCGGGCCGGCTGAGCCGCCGCGGACTGCAGCTGGACGGTCAACGGCTGGACCCGCATCTCGCGCTGCTGTCATCCCTGGCCGATCGCATCAGTCCACCGGAGGCCGGAGCGGCCGCGGCCGAGCAGCGGGAAATGCTACGCGTCAACAGCGCCATCATCGCCGGTCGCCCGCTCTCCGGGGTCGACGTCCGAGAATTGTCCGTTGCTGGCGGCGAGGGCACATTGGCCGCACGCCTGTACTGGCCGGGCGCCTCCGGACTCGGTCGACCACCGCTGGTCGTCTGGCTGCACGGCGGCGGTTGGGCCCTCGGAGACTTGGACACCCACGACCAGCCCTGCCGCTACCTTGCCCGGTATGGCCGGCAAGCAGTGCTGTCGGTGGCCTACCGCCTGGCACCGGAAGCTCCCTTTCCCGCTGCTGTCGAAGACGCTGTGGCCGCGTTCGAGTGGGCCGCGGAACACGCTGCCGAGCTGGGCTGCGACCCCACCAGGGTGGCGATCGGCGGCGACAGCGCCGGCGGAAACCTGGCGGCCGTCGTCTCACAACTGACACGTGACCGAGGCGGCCCCACCCCGGTGACCCAGCTTCTCGTCTACCCGGCCACCGACATGACGGTCACCTACCCTTCGGAGCGGCTCTTCGGCGAGGGGTTCTTCCTCACCAAAGCGAACATGGACTGGTTCGAGGCCACCTACTCGGCCGAATCATCGAGATCCGATCCGCGGATGTCACCCCTGCTGCAGCCGGATCTCTCCGGGCTGCCACCGGCGCTTGTGGTCACCGCCGACTTCGACCCGCTGCGAGACGAAGGCGAGCTCTATGCCCGGCAGTTGCAGCAGGCAGGAGTGCCTGTACAACTCCGGCGCAGTCCCGGGCTGGTTCACGGTTTCCTGAATATGACCGGGGTGCACCGGAACATCCGTGCGGAGGTCATCGCGATCGCCGCGTCCTTCGGCGCGATCACGGCGACTGCCGTCTAGCAGCTCGAAGACGCGACCGTTCTGGCCGCCTACCTAACCGCCGCTGGTCTGGCCGCCGCCGGCCATGGCGGCCAACAGTTCGGCCATCCGTTCGCGGACGATCTGTATCCCCTTCAGCGGACGCAGCATCACTGTGAAGTCGCAGATCCGACCGTCGGCATCGAAGCTGATCATGTCCACGCCGTTCACTTCGACCCCATCGATATCGGCGCGGAACTCCAGTACAGCGTTGTGGCCTTGACACACCTGCCGGACATATCTGAATGACGAATTCCCGAGCACGTGAATCGCCCCGGCCAGGTACATGGTGGTGCGGGCCCGTCCCACCTGCGGACTGTGCACGACCGGCGAGTGGAACACGACGTCGTCGGCAAGCAGGTCGGCCAACATCGACGGGTCCCGGTTACTGATCAGCCGATGCCAGGCAGCCAGCCCGGACACCGCAGCTGCTGCGGGACCATCGGTGGATACAGGGTTATCTGACACCCGAGGAGCGTAGCCCGTTGGCAGCGGTCCGCCATATGCCAGGCTGACCGGATGTCTGACCGATACGGCCGCGACGTTCTCAGCAATGATCCTCACAGACGTCGAGTGGTCGAACCTCGCAGCATTCCGGCGGACGTCGGGCTGGTGGTCGAGTGCGCCTCCTCCGGCTTCTGCGGCGCTGTCATTCGGGTCGAGAAGACCACATCGGGCCTGGCCGCGGAACTCGAGGACAGCTCGGGATCGCGGCGACTTTTCCCGATGGTGACGGGTGCTTTCCTGCTCGACGGCGAACCGGTGACCCTCATCCGCACGCAGGTCACCGGCGCCGCGGGCGCTGGCCGATCCGCACCGGCGCGCAGGTCTGCCTCCGGATCACGGTTCGTCGCAGACGCCCGCGCTCAGGTCGCTAGAGCCAGCCGGATCTGGGTGGAAGGCAGCCATGATGCCGAACTGATCGAGAAGGTCTGGGGTCACGATCTGCGAGTCGCCGCCATCGTGGTGGAGCCGCTGCACGGTGCCGACCATCTCGTTGCCGCCCTGCGGGAGTTCGGTCCCCGACGAGACCGACGGGTAGGCGTCCTGCTGGACCACTTGGTGCCCGGTAGCAAGGAGACCCGACTGGCGACTGAAGCGCGCGCGGCGTTCGCCCCGGACGTTGAAGTGGTCGGGCATCCCTACGTGGACATCTGGCAGGCGATCAAGCCGCAGGCGCTCGGAATCGAGCGTTGGCCGACGGTGCCCCGCGGCCAGCCGTGGAAGTCCGGCGTGATCGACGGGCTCGGCTGGAGGGTCTCCGAACAACAGGCGTGGTCGCGGATCCTGTCGCGCGTGACGGACTACTCCGACCTCGAACCTGACATCCTCAGCCGAGTCGAGTACCTGATCGACTTCGTGACCGCCTCTGGCTGACTTCGCCATCGTGCCCTCGGAACGGGCTAGACTCCGGCGATGGACGTCGAGAAGACCACTGACAATGCCGACGGTGGTGCCCCCCAGTCAAAGGGTTCTACCGCTGTTGGCAAGCCCAAGAAGAAGGTATTCGGGGTGGTGGGTCTGGCGATCTTCACCTTCGCCTTCCTCGCCAATGTCAACACCACCCCGCAGCTGGCCACGTTCGGACTGGGCGCGCTCTTCCTGTTCGTGCTCGCGATCGTGCTGTTCCTGGGTCCGACAGCCCTGGCCTCTGCCGAGATGGGTTCCACCTGGCCCCGCACCGGTGGCATCTATGTGTGGACCAGGCTGGCCTTCGGCGAGGGCGTCGCCTTCATGATCATCTGGTTGGAGTTCGCCAACTTCGTGGTCGCCTGGCCGGGGATCATGGGAACCCTCACCCTGCAGGCCTCCTATCCCGTCGATCCGAGCCTCAACAACAACCCGCTGTTCGTCATCTCGGTGGTCGTCCTGGTCACCTGGGCGGCCGCCGGGATCGCCTTGCGGGGGCTGAAGGTAGCCAAGGGCTTCGCCTGGTACTCGGTGGTCGCGGGCACCGTGATCCCGGCGATCGTGCTGGTCGGCTTCGCCATCGCCTGGCTCGTGCAGGGCAATCCATCTGCGATGGAGATCTCGACGTCGTCGCTCATCCCGGATATCAGCATGACGAATATCGCGTTCGTCTCCGGCGCGCTGCTGATGTTCTCCGGCATCGAGATCTCCGCCATCCATGCCGGCGACGTCGAGAACCCCGGACGCACGATCCCCCGGTCGAATCTCATCGCGGTGGTGATGTGCTTCCTCTTCTTCGCACCCCTCACCATCGCGCTGGCGATCATGATCCCGGCGAGCGATATGAACATCGTCGCGGGTCTGGTGGAGGCTGGCGAGAAAGTGTTCGACAAGTTCGATGTCGGCTGGATGACCGCGATCCTGACCGTCTTGCTGGTGACGGGACTTATTGCCTCGCTCATCCAGATTATCGGCGGCCCTTCCCGCGGTCTGCTGGTGGCGGGCCGGGTCGGCGGCAACCTGCCCAGGTTCCTGCAGAAGGAAAATGCCCAGAAGATGCCGGTCACCATTATCATTTGCCAGGCGGCCGCATCATCGGTGCTGGCGCTGGGTTACGGGGTGCTGGGATCGGTCCAGAATGCTTGGTTCATCTTCGCCATCATCCAGACGAATATGACGCTGGTGCTGTACGGAATCATGTTCGTCTCGGTGGTGAAACTGCGCTACTCGAAATCTGCCACGGTTCGTCCATATCGAATCCCGGGGAAGCTCTTCGGCGTCTGGGTCGTGGCGAGCGTCGGTCTGCTGGTGTGCCTCGCCGGCATCGCGGTGTCACTGTTCCCGACGGAGGAGGCGGGGAGTATGTCGACAACCGTCTACGTGTCCGTCGTGGTTCTCGGCACGTTGGTATTCCTGGCCATGCCCTTCGTCTTCTGGATCTTCAAGAAGCCCTCGTGGAAGACCGAGGACGAGGGCGATCCAGCCAGCACCGAGGGCGACCCAGAGGCCCTCACCACCACCACCGGATGACCTCCTAGATGGGCGATGACGCCTACGTTCTGACTGCGGCGGAGGCTGAACCACGGGCACTTGCGGCGGCCGCCCGACTGGTCCGCGCGAGGTTGAACCCGGGTGACCGGATCGCGCTGATCGCCCCGGATTCTCGCTCGAATGCCGCCTCGGCCGCTCGCACGCAGGCGGCGGTCGCGGCGCTTGCGTGGGGGGCACTGCGGGTCGGCATCGTGCCGGTGATGGTGAACCCGGTGCTGCAGGATCGCGAACGCGCCGACTTCGTGGCCGATTCCCGGGTCGCACTGGTGCTCGCCGATGCGGACATCGTGGCGCTGACCGACCGCGAGGCAGGGTCGGGCGGCGATCCGGCGCTGGCGGTCGGGTCGGGCGGCCTCGGCAGCGAGATCAGCGACGTGCCGCTGGGCCGACCGATGCACTTCACCTCCGGCACAACCGGGCGTTCCAAGGGTGTCTGGGCCGGGGT
>JAUPKM010000086.1 GCA_030837445.1 Actinomycetota bacterium | reverse complement strand
TCCCAGTACGCGATGCACCGCGATCCCCGCTATTGGGACTCCGCGTTGGCGTTCAGGCCAGCGCGCTGGCTGGACGACAGCGGCAACTACTCGGAGAAGGCTCCCGGACAACCGCGGGGCGCCTGGTTCCCGTTCGGTTACGGCAAGCGGCAGTGCATCGGCGATCAGTTCGCCCTCACCGAGGCGGCGCTGGTGGTGGCGACGCTGGCTCAGAAGTGGTCCCCGCGGCTGGTTCCCGGATCCCCGGTGGAGCCATTCGCGGCGGTCACCCTGCGGCCTCGGGACGGAATGCAGATGACGCTGGAGCGGGTCAGCGTCGACTGAACCCGCGGCCTATGGCACAGCGCCCGGCTCAGCGTCGGCTGGACCGCCGGCTAAGTGGTGCGGATCTGGGTCCAGTAGACGTCGCCAGCGGCCACCAGCGCGGCCGCGCCCAGAATGCCCGCATTCTGTCCAGCACTGGCGGGAAGAATCTGTACCCGCCGCACGAATCGGAATCCCGCATGCCGGTCGAAGCTTTCCAGCAGAGGTTGCATCAGCAGGTTGCCGGCGTTGATCAGCCCGCCGCCGATCGCCACCACGTCAAGGTCGAGTAGGGCGGCACAGGAGGCGATGATCTGCCCGACCGATTCCCCGCTGCGCCGGAACGCCGCGATCGCAACCTCGTCGCCGCCCTCAGCCGAGGCCAGCAGCGTGATGCCATCGGCGTTGGCGCCTTCGTCCGGGGACCAGCCCCGCTGCTGCGCCCACTCCACGATTCGGGGACCGGCGGCATACATTTCCAGGCAGCCGCGACCGCCGCAGGGACATTCCGGTCCATCGTCGGCGACGACCATGTGTCCGATGTGCCCGGCGTTGCCCAGACCACCGTTGTACACCCGCCCGGCAAGCACCAGGCCGCCCCCGACCCCGGTCGAGACGACCATGCCCAGGGCGTTCGCACTGCCCTTGGCGGCACCCATCCAGTGTTCGGCGATTGCCACACAGACTGCGTCGTTGTGGACCCGCGCCGGACCGTGCGGCCACTTCTCGTGAATCCGCGCCGCGAGCGGGAACTCCCGCCACACCTTGATGTTCAACGGTGACACGACCCCTTCGGGCCAGGTCATGGGCCCGGCACACCCGCAGCCGACGCCGGCGACCCGGTCGACTCCGGCCTGTCGCAAGGCCTCATCCCCGGCATCCGCGAGCGCGTCCCACAGCGCCTCGGCATCTGCGTGACCACCGGTGGGAATCTTCACCACGCTCAACACCTCGCCGTCGAGCGCGACGACGCCAGCGGCCATCTTGGTGCCGCCGATATCGATACCGAGGACGCAATCGTTCTGGAGTTCCACACCCGCTGAAGTCATGGCCGCATCCTGTCAAAACTCGGTGCGGATTGCCTACCGGGTCAGCCGTCTGCTGGGCTCGGCTTCTTGAGCGTTTCCGGCATCATGATGGCGGCCACGAGCCCCAACCCGACGATGACCGCGCCCACCAGGAACGCCGCGCCGAACCCGGCGCTGTCCAGCACGAACCCGGCAGCCAATGGTCCGATGATGGCGCCGAAGTCGCTGACCATCTGGAACACCGCCACCACCGTGCCGCCGGGCCTGCCCTCGGTGACGTCACCGACAACCGCCGACGGTGCCGGGCCCAGGAACGCACCTGCAATGCCGAAGATCCCCATCGCCACCAGGAACACCCACACCTGGCTGCTGACCGCGAGCAGCAGCATGCCAGCAACCGAGGCCACTCCGCCGATGATCATGGCCGGTCGGCGTCCCCGATTGTCCGCCATCCGGCCGCCGGGCAGGAGCAACACCGCCTGGGTTGCAGCCGCCACCAGGAACCCGACTCCGGCCACTCCCGCACCCTGCCGGAGTCCCTCGACCACGAACAGTGGGACCAGCGCGGAGCGCAACCCGAAGATGCTGAAGCCGTTGCCTAGGTTGGTGGCGAGGGCAGCCCAATAGGCTCGATTGCGGAGGGCCTCCGACAGCGGCAGCGCGCCCAGCGGCTCACTGTCATCGTGGCCACCAGTCGGCCCATCGCGATAGGTCGAATCCTCGGCTGGGTCCGTCAGACCCGGTGTCTCGCCGTCGTCTCGCGGCGCCTCCGCCGCGGTTGACGCCTCCGCCGCGAGGTCGTCTGCACTGAGCCCACCTGCGGGGAAGCCAGCGGCGTCCTCGGCTCGTCGAATGTCCGCGTCCGTGTGAGGCGCTGGATCCCGCAGCATGATCAGGCACACAGCCGTCGCGGCCGCCAGCGTGACCGAGTAGACGATGAACGGCGCGCGGATGGAGATGCCGACGACTATCCCGCCAACTGCCGGACCGGCCACACCGCCGAAGAGGAATCCCGCCTGGAACGCACCCGAGGCCCTACCCCGCTGTTCCGGCCCCGCGGTGCGCAACAGCAGCGCCATCGCCGACACCGTGAACATGCTGGATCCAAAGCCACCCAGAGCCCGCATGATGATCAGCTGGGTGTAGGTCTGGGCAAACGCCGCGGCGAAGCTGGAGACGGCCACGATGGCGAGACCCGCGGCGAGGACCCTTCGCTCCCCGATTCGGTTGACCAGTGCCCCCGCCCCCGGTGAGGCGATCAGCCGCACAAATGCGAAGGCACTGACGACCGCACCCGCCAGGAAGGCAGAAACCCCGAACGTCCGAGCGAAGACGGGCAGGGCCGGCGCGACGATCCCAAATCCCAGCGCGACGCAGAAGGCGATTGCCGCCAGCACCCCCACCTCGCGGGGGAGGCCCCGCAACAGCGGCGTCCGCTGCGCGAGCCCGCTGAGT
>JAUPKM010000588.1 GCA_030837445.1 Actinomycetota bacterium | reverse complement strand
TTCAACAAGCGGTATCGACCGACGTTCGTTGTGCCCAAACCGCACATCGTCAAGGAGTCGGCGAAGGTCCTCGATCTGGCAGATCCGGCAGCCAAGATGAGCAAATCGAGCCCTGCGGGTTGTGTCTTCCTGCTCGACCCGCCGAAGACAATCAGCAAGCGAATCAAATCCGCGGTGACTGACAATGAGGCGACGATCAGATTCGACCCAGAGCACCAGCCCGGGGTCGCGAATTTGCTGGGCATCCTGGCGGCACTGACCGACACCACGCCAGCGGCGCTGGTAGAGGGCTATCAGGGGGTGCTGTACGGCACCCTCAAGGGCGATGTGGCCGACGCGGTGGTCGGCTTCGCAGAGCCGTTTGCGGCGCGCACTCGCGACCTGCTGGCCGACCCTGCTGAGCTGGACCGGATGATGGCGGCAGGTGCCAATCGGGCGCGTGCGGTGGCGGCTCCCACGTTGCGCGCCGCCTATGACGCCCTGGGCCTGGTACCCGCTTCGATCTGACGGCTGTGGTCAGCCCCGGCGTGCCAGATCTCGCTGCCGAGAGGTGTCTGACCCGGGAGCCGCCACGCCTGCTTGTGCCGCCAACCGTCGGGCCGCGCTGGCGCGACGGCGGGCCCGAATCCGCAGGGCGATGATCCCAACCACGAGTAGCACGAGTAGCCAACCGACGATCGTGAGGAAGCTTGAACCTTGCTGGGTCTGAGACAGGGCCGCAGAACTGGCCCGCTGCAGCTCATCTTCGGTGCCGGCCGCGGCCTGGGCGCCGGCGGCGGGTACAGCGATGATGCCGTCGGCACCCTGCTCGGGTAGTTCGGGCAGTTGGCCCGTCGGTTCGACCTTGTCGTAGTTCGCGAAGCCCCAGTCCAGCAGCTTCTTGCTTGTCTCCTCGGTGCTGCCGCCGATCTTGAACAGGGCAGCTACCAGGGTATGGCCGTCACGTTCTCCGGCAACCACGAAAGTGCGACCCGCCTGCGTCGTGTAGCCCGTCTTGCCGCCGATGATCCCGGGATAGTCATGTAAGGCCAGCTTGTCCTGGGTGACGATTTCGAACGTCTCCCGCGGCTTCCCAGGAGCGGCATTCGGGCCCGGGAAAGTATATTTCTCGGTACTGACCAAGGTGCGGAAGTTCGGATCGGTCAGGCCGACCCTGAACACCTGCGCGATGTCGTGTACCGACGTCAGCTGATCAGCCTGGTCCAGCCCGCTCGGGTTCACCGCATTGGTGTCCTCCGCGCCGATCCGCAGGGCTTCCTCGTTCAGCAGCGAGACGGTCTTGTCCCAGCCTCCGTAGGCGTGCGCCAGGCCGCTGGCCTCATCATTGCCACTGGGCAACGCGAGCCCGTGGAACAGGTCCGACACGGTGTAGGTCGAGCCGGCCACCAGACCTACCCGCGAGCCCTCGGCCAGCGTGTCCTGTTCGGTGGCGACGTACGGAGAATCGCCCTTCAACCGCGGCACGAGCGCCATCATTGTCAGAGTCTTCAGCGTGCTGGCCGGGCGCATCCTGTTGTGCAACGAGCGTTCGACCAGGATGTCGCCGGTGGTGGCATCTGCCAGCACGAACGCGTCGGTCTTCAGATCGGGCAGGGGTGTGGCTCCCTGCTGCGCCTTCAGGATCACCGGGCCCGGCTCGGGTGCTGTGTAGGGGGAGGGTGCCGGATCAGGCACGTCCGGGGCGGCTGCCGCGCCAGTTGCGGACGCCGCTACCAGCGCGCCGACGACGAGCAGGGGAGCCAGGGTCCGGCGGAGGAGCATACCGGGCCGAGCGGCCGCGCGGGGAGTCATTCAAGTATCTTACGGCGCTGTCGAGTTGGCATAAAAGAGCGACCCGCCGACCAGAGTGGGGGAACTCCGAGGTGACCAATCAGAAAGGCTCGGGGACTTCAGCGGGCGTAGATGAGTGCCCGCTTCACTTCCTGGATCGCTTTGGTGACCTCGATGCCGCGCGGGCAGGCGTCGGTGCAGTTGAAGGTGGTGCGGCAGCGCCACACCCCTTCCTGGGAATTGAGAATCTCCAGGCGTTCGGTGGCCGCGTCGTCGCGGCTGTCGAAGATGAACCGATGCGCGCCCACGATGGCTGCCGGTCCGAAGTACTGTCCGTCGTTCCAGAACACCGGGCAGGACGTCGTGCAGCAGGCGCAGAGGATGCACTTGGTGGTGTCATCGAATATCTCGCGGTCGGCGACCGATTGCAGCCGCTCGCGGGTCGGTTCATGGCCAGCCGGGACGAGGAAGGGCAGCACCTCGCGGTAGGCGGCGAAGAAGGGCTCCATGTCCACCACCATGTCCTTCAGCAGCGGCAGCCCCCGGATCGCCTCCACCTTCACCGGCTTCTTGGTGTTGAGGTCCTTGACCAAGGTTTTGCAGGCGAGCCGGTTCCGGCCGTTGATCAGCATGGCGTCGGATCCGCAGATCCCGTGTGCGCAGGACCGCCGGAAGGTCAGCGAACCGTCCTGCTCGTCCTTGATCCGCTGCAGAACCGTCAGAATCCGGTCGGTTGGCAGGCAGTCCAGGGTGTATTCCTCCCAATGTGGGGAGGCGTCCTGTTCCGGGTTGTACCGGCGGATCCGGAAGGTGACGTCCACGGTCGTGGTGACCGGTGCCGTCGGCACGGGGGAGGGGGCTGTTGTCTCGGCCTGGTCAGTTGCCA
>JAUPKM010000587.1 GCA_030837445.1 Actinomycetota bacterium | reverse complement strand
TCCTGGCCGCCGGACTCACCGGCGCGGCCATCACCGGCGTGCTGCCGAAATCGCCGAATTGGGTGGCGTACGCGAGTATCATCGCGCTCCTCACCGGTGGAATGCTGGTCATCGCGCGGGTCTTTCGGCTCGGCTTCTTCGGTGATTTCCTGAGTTCGTCTGTGCTGGTCGGATTTCTTACGGGCATCGGCGTACACGTGATGACCGGCGAGCTACCGGCCATGTTGGGCATACCCAAGGAGGGCGCAAACTGGCTATCGCAGCAGTGGTACACGATCACCCATGTCGCCGATGCCAAGCCCCTCACGGTCGCCTTCGCCGCCGGGACGATCGCGATCATCGTCTGCTGTCGGAGGTTTGCTCCGAGGGTGCCCGGCGCAATCCTGGCGGTGGCGGGTTCGATCGCCGTGTCCGTCGCGATCGATGCCAAGGGTCGCGGGGTGGCCGTCGTTGGCGACGTCACCGGTGGCTTCCCCCCGGTCGGCGTACCCCAGGGGTTCGACACCAGCGATGCCGCCGTCTGCCTGGGCATCGCCTTCTCCTGCTTCGTGCTGGTCATCGCACAGTCTGCGGCCACATCCCGTAGCTTCGCCATGAAACATGGGCAGAAGGTCGACCTGAATCGCGACATCGTCGGGTTGGCCGCGGCCGAGTTCGGCGCCGGCCTGTCCGGCACGTTCGTCGTCAACGGCAGCCCCACCAAGACCGAAATCTTGGACGAGTCCAAGGGGCGAACTCAGGTTGCCAACCTGACGATGGCCTTCATCGCGCTGCTGGTGACCCTGTTTCTTACGGCCCTGCTCGCAAATATGCCGGAGGCGGTGCTGGGTGCGATCGTTTTCCTGATCGGCCTCGGTCTGGTGGACTACCTCGGCTTGAGACACATCCTGCGACTGCGTCGCAGCGAGGGCGTCATCGCCCTGATCACCGCGGTGGTCGTCTGCGTGGTCGGGGTGGAGCAGGGCATCGTGCTGGCGGTGGTCATGTCGATCATCTGGTTGATCCGTCGGCAATATCGACCGGAGGCCTTCATCCTGAAGTCCGGACTGGACGTTGTGAAAGACTACGTCGTCGCGTCCGGTGGTCAGGAGACGCTGCCAGGTCTGATCGTGTTTCGCTACGACGCGGATCTGTTCTTCGCCAATGCCTCCCGCTTCGTCGACGATGTCGAGGGGGTGTTCGACACCGCCCCGACGCCGGTTCGGCTGTTCGTGCTGGATTGTTCGGTCATCTCCGATGTGGACTACTCGGCCAGTCTTGCGCTGCTTGGCCTAGTGGGCTTCGTGCACGCTCGCGGCGCCAGGTTCGGCCTGGTCGGTGCCGACCCGGCGCTGGTTGCCAACTTGAACGAGCTGGATCTGACCGGGAAATTCAGCGAGAGTCTGGTGTTCAACGACTTCACGGCCCTGATGGCGGCGTACGAACAGTTCCAGGCAGAGGATGCGCAGGGAAGTTGATGCACGACTTTGATCGCGGGGCTTGCCTCGGAGCCGGCAATGGCATGTACTGAGCACTCCTTGTCGTATCCGAGGGTTGCGACCTACCCACGCCGAGGATTCCGGCAAACCTGATCTGGGGTGCGAGTGCGATGCACGTTCTTAGCAAGACCGCGGTAGTCGGTGTTGCGCCGCTGGTGTTCGCAGTTGCCGCCGCCTCTGCCAGCGCGACGCCTGCCGCCGAGTCGGCGGGTTCCCGCACAGTCCCCGGCCCAACCTCATCGGATAGGACCAGCACAGTGGTTGCTGCTGGGCAGGTGCGCTCCGCCATTGTTGGGGGCCGTGTCGCCGACCGTCGGACCACTGCATTCTTCGTCGAGTTGGAATTGGCGCTGGTGGTTGGTGGGCAAGCCGAGTTGGACAGCTGTGGGGCCAGTCTGATCGGTGACCGCTGGGCCGTCACTGCCGCTCACTGTCTCCGGCCTGAGGCTGGCTCCACCGTCAACCTGGCGAGGAGTTCGGCCTGGATCAATCCACCATCGTCAGGAGTTGGTCCTCGGCTGCGGATCGGCAAGGTGATCGTGCACCCCGGGTGGAGTCCCGACACGGGTCTCAACGACATCGCGCTGCTCCGACTCAACCCACCGAAACCATTGCGGGGGGCAGTTCCGATGATGACGAACCCGCTGCTGCCACGGAAGAACGAAGTCGTGTCCGTCTACGGCATGGGTGCTACTACCGAAGGCGGGAACAGTTCCGATGTGTTGCGGCGCGCCATCGTCCGCGACCTCAGCGGCCCCGGTCGGTCCGTTCTCTGCGGTTCCTACGATCGGTCGGAGTTCGATGGCGCGACGGAGATCTGCGCTGGGCTTCCCGGTGGCCGGGTCGACTCCTGCCAGGGCGACTCCGGTGGCCCGCTGATTCGGTGGAGCGGGGGTCGCCCCGCACTGGTCGGGGTGGTGTCGGAAGGTAATGGCTGTGCCCGCCCCGGGTACCCCGGGATCTACACCCGCGTCTCGAGCTATGTGAAATGGCTCAGGGCGAAGATGCTTGCCACCAAGTAGACGGAACGGTGACGTGGACCGCCGCGGAGATCGGCGTCAGGCACCACGCGCGGGTGTCGCGCCGGGTTCGACCGATCGGCCGTGGAAGCCGGTCATCGCCGCGGATATCCCCAGTTGGTCGAGCAGGAAGTCGCTGATGGTGGTCGGCATCAGCTGATACAGGTAAGCGGCGGCGGCGATCGACGGCATGATCAATCGGCGCCGGTCTCGCTCGACGGCGAGAATGATCGCGGCCACTGCGGCGTCCGGCTCGACCGTCGGCAGTAGCCAGGGGAACCGGGTGGAAGCTCCGGCGAACATCCCCGTGTTGACGAAGAACGGGGTCACCAGGGTTGACTGCACGGCTGGTGAGGATTGTCGCAACTCTTGCCTCAACGCCTCGTGGAAGCCGACAGCGGCGTGCTTGCTGGCTGTGTAGGCGACCCCCCTCGCCAGCGGCACCAGCCCGGCCGCAGACGCCAGCGTGACAAGGTGTCCGCGATTGCGCGCCAACATTCCCGGCAGGAAAGCCTGAGTGGTCCAGAACAACGCCATCGCATTGACGCCCATCACCCGCTCGATCACGGTCGGGTCCTCGTCGATGAGCAAGTTCCGGCCTGTGACGCCAGCATTGTTGACCAGAATGTCGATTGGCCCGGTGTGCGCCGCCGCCGCCACCACTGCCTGCCGGTCGCTGACGTCCACGGCCGCCACCCGCAACGATCCGGGTAGGCCGTCGGCCGCCGCGATCAGGTCCGTCAAGGCGGTCTGATCCAAGTCCCAGCCGACCACGTCGCCGCCGGCGGCAAGGGCTGCCAACGTCAGGCCCTTGCCCATACCCTGGCCGGCGCCGGTGATGAGTGATGTGGAACTACCCCAGTCGGTCATCAGCCCTACCCTTTCGGTCGTGGTCGGCGGCGACTCTCGGGCGGTGTGCCGCGTTCCCGTTCGGTCCTTGCCAGCTTAGTGGCGACCGTCGGACGGTAGCAGCGCCCGCGTGTGCCGCCAGCCGCCCCAGCGGCCGCCGCCATGCTCAGTTGACGGGACACGGTCCGCTGGCGTACGCCGCGAGATCTCCTCCGATATCCATCGCAGACCCGTTTGCGCGGTCGGCGGCGGTGACTGGCAGATGGACCACACTCGAGGGATCGCCGTCGCGCATCGCCTGGATGCAGTACTCGCTACCGTCGGCGCTCGACCTGGCCGTCACCGTTGTGCCGGCCGATGGGGTGTAGCCGTAGGGCTTCAAAGCGGCCGTGGAGAGCCCCGCATAGGTTCCGCGGGAGGCCAGGTAGGCGTTGGCGGCGACGGAGGCGGGCACCAGTTCACGGACGACGGTCATCTGCTCGGTGACCTGGTTCACGACGCCGACACCCATCGAGACAGCCAGCAGGATGCCGATCGCTGAGGCGACCAAGTTGAGAAGGCCCAGGACCAGACCGGCAGTGGCGAAGCCGGTCGAGTTGCCCTCGGCGCGGGCCCGCTTGCGGCCCATCACACCGGTGACGATCGCGATGATCGCCAGCACCACCGGGACGCACAGGAACGACAGCAGCCCGCAAATGAAGGAGACCATCGGCAGGCTCGATTTGGTGGTCGGGGTCGGCAGTGGGGGATAGCCCGATCCGCTCGGGTAGCGGCCAGGCTGGTTGCCGAAACCTCCCGGCTGGCCTGGTACCTGCCCGGGATACCGGCCAGGGCGCGTGGGCGGTCCACTTGCGGGAGCGAAGCGGGGATCCGGCTCGCCTGCGGGTGGTCCGTATGGCGTCGTCATTGCCATCCTCCTCGTCGTCGCGGTGCTGTCATCGGTGTACAGGGCCCGGCAGAATGAAGTCGTAGCGCCGCCGAAACGCCTTCCTGACGGCTCGATCTATCCGACGGACGCGGAGGAAGAGCTCCAAAGTTGCGGCATCCTGCTTGTAGTACTCCGCTACCTGCGCCTCGGTGATGGGGCCTTCACTGGGGGAGCCGAGTTGCTGCTGGACCTGTTTCGCGGGGTCGGCCAGCCAGGCGTTGGCAGCAGTGAGCGCAACTGGGATTCGCTGGGCCGCACCTTCCTTCTCGAAATTCCCGAGGATGTCCATGGCGAGCAGCCGAGGGTCGAAGTAGTCGTCCATGTAGGCCGACGCAGTGCCCTTGCGCCGGTAGTAGCTTCGGATGCCGGGCGGTACGGCGGCAAGCAGGATCTCCTGGTCGAAGGCGTGGCCGTCGCGCCTGCGGATGAACGGTGTGCCGACGTCGATCAGCCAAGGAGGCGCGCCGTCGGGGCGAAACGTCCAGTTCGACAACTGTGCGTCGATCGAGAGTTGATCGGTGGGGGCGGCCGCGTTGGCGACGAAGGCTTTGAGCGACTGGTCGAGCACTTGCGACACTGCCGTCGATAGGGCCTCATCCGAGGCTTCGTGCAGTACCCGATTGCCGAGCGTGTCGGCGGGCATCAGCGGCTGCAGCAGATAGACGCAGGGCCGTCTGCCCGGAACAGCGACCGTCACGGCGGACGTGGAGACCGTCGCAATCTCCAGCTCTCGGAGCCGACTGAGGTACTCCGTGAGAAGGGTCCGGTAGTTCGCAGCCGACGCCAGGTCGGCGAAACCGGACATCCGCTTCAGCACCAACCCCCGCAGGGCGGGTACCTGCTCAAGGGTGAGCGCCGCAGAGATCTCGCCATAGGCGAGGACGTTCGCGCCGGCAGCCTCCGGGTGGGCAGGGTCCAGCCGTTGCTCGAAGTCCTCCAACACTGAAAGGGCCACTGCGGGATCGATCACGTCGGTCACAGCCCCGCTGCCTTCTGGCAGGCGCGATCAAGAGCCGCGAGTGCTTCCTGGGTCTCGTCGACCGACAGCAGCAGCCCCGGCTTGAGCTGTAGGTAGCGACGATCGAATCCCGCGAACATCGCCCACACTCCCTCGTCGAACAGCAACCGGGTCATCACCATCCCGCCAGCCTCATTGTTGAATTCGACACCGATACACAGACCCGTCTGGCGGATGTCGGTCAGCCACTCCGGATACCTCGTCTGGAGCTCCGCCAGACCCTCACGCCACAGACCGATGAGGTGAACCACGTGGTCCCGGGTCTGCTGGGCCTGGGTCAGGGTCAGCACGGTCCTGGCCACCACACACCCGAGTTCGGCGCCGCCAAAGGTCGATACGTGGCCCCAGCCATCCGTCTCCAGCCAGTTCCCAGCCCGCTCCGAAAGCAGAGTCGCGGCAATCGGGTAGATGCCACCGGAGAGCCCCTTGCCGGTCACCAAGATGTCGGGCACCACATCGAACAGGTCCACACCCCACAGCGATCCTGTGCGGCCCAAGCCGGTCTGCACCTCATCTGCGATGAACATGGTGCCGTTCAGGTCGCACAGGCGTTTCACCTCAGCCAGATATCCGGGATCCGGTGGCAGGAAGCCGACCGTGGCCGGCACGGTTTCCAGAATCACGGCCGCAACGTCTTGGCCGGCGAGCGCCTCTGCCATCGCCTGCACGTCGTTGAAGGGGACTCGGCGAAACTCCCCGGGCGCTCCGCCGGAACCGAAGGAGGTGGCGGCCGACTCGTCGCCGGCCGCCAACGCGAGTCCAGTGTGGCCGTGGTAGGCGTCCTTGGCGGACACGACTCGCCCCCGGCCCGTGGCCCGGCGAGCGCTCTTGATGGCCAGGTCGACGGCTTCGCCGCCGCCACTGGCGAAGACCGCGTAGCGCATACCGCTGGTCCGGTTTACCAACTCCTCGGCGAGTAGGGCGCGCTCCCCGCTGGGGAAGTGGTGGTTGCCAATATCCAGCGAGGTGAGCGCCTCGGTCAGCGCCCCGACGACTTCGGGATTGCGGTGACCGAGGTTGTAGACGCCGCCGTTGAGGTGCAGGTCGAGAAGTTCCCGGCCGTCAAGGTCCCAGATTCGGTACCCTCGTCGGCGGCCGATCATGAGATCGACGCCAGCGCCCTGCAGGAACCTCACCCGGTCCGGACACGTATACCGTTCCGCGAGTGTGAGCAGTGTGGCCTTGTCGTAGCCTTCGGCAGTTCGATCCACCCGAGACTCCTCCCTTCACCCCTGGCGAACGTAGCAGTCGGCCCGCATCCGTCTCCGAGTGTGCGTTCAATGCGCTATGTCCACCTTCAGCGCACAGGCCGACGCGCGACGACCGGCTACTCTGAGGGCAATCAAGGAGGCGCGACCATGCGCAAACGAATCATTGCGTCAGATCAGGCAGCCACGCCACCTGCGGATGACCGATCAGCTGTGCCACCTACGGATGAGTGGCTGGACCTCGAAGAATTGGCCGAAGTCGAGATTTCCTCCGAGGACGCCGACCATCCGATCGAGGCAGCCCTGCTGCCTGGCCGGAGTTCGGGCTGGCGCGCGGCCGGGCCCGGCACGCAGACAATCCGGTTGAGTTTCGCCGAGCCGGTCCGGCTGCGGCGCATCTGGCTCGACTTCGTCGAGCCGAGTCGCGAGCGAACGCAGCAATTCCTGCTCCAGTGGTCAACCGACGGTGGCCGGAGCTTTCAGGACGTCGTGCGGCAGCAGTGGAACTTCAGTCCCGGCGACGGGTCGCGGGAGACCGAGGACTTCCGAGTGGACCTTGACGCGG
Organism: Actinomycetota bacterium; assembly: GCA_030837445.1. Taxonomy (GTDB): domain Bacteria; phylum Actinomycetota; class Actinomycetes; order S36-B12; family UBA10799; genus JACJWR01. The sequence continues at coordinate 6,678 of JAUPKM010000587.1, read as the reverse complement.
TGAGCACCCTCGAGCTTCAAATCGTGCCGGACATCAGCGGTGGCACTGCGGAAGCCACATTGGCGCACCTACGGCTCGCCTGAGTCGTGCCCGGTCGCCTTCCGGCCTCTGGCAGTGGTAGGGATAGTGCATGGCTGACGGCGGCGGCGATCAGGTCGACGATCCCGATAAGGGGCTCGTCTCGCCTGACTACCTGGAGCGAAAGTCCAACCGAAACTCCTGGTGGATCGTGGGAATCTTCACTGCCGTGATCGTGCTCATGTTCCTCGTCATGGGAATCTCAATCGCGATGAACTAGCCAGAGGTCGGGGCCGTTCGACTCGGGCAGCTCGGCAGATCCCGCTTCACCGGACCAGATTGGCTAACGTCGCTGGATGTGAAGACATTCGCAAGAGTCATCTTCGGGCTGACCGCCCTCTGTTCAATCGTGGGCATGATCATGGCAACCATCCAGGCGGCCGATTCGACGGCGGCCGCGACGGCCGCCCTCGGCGACGGACTCAGGCCGGAGGTCTTCGATTCAGTCTGGTCCCGCGTCCTCAACGTTTTCAGCTACTTCACCATCCAGTCGAACATCCTGGTGACAGTGATCAGCATCATCCTGCTGATCAACCCGTACCGGACCTCCGACGTGTTCCGGGTCTTTCGGCTGATGGGGTTGGGGGCCATCATCATCACCGGCCTCGTCTACAACTTGGTGTTGCTGCCACTGCTACCCCCGCACGGCTTCTCACTGGTATTCAATGTCCTGCTACATATGGCCACCCCGCTGCTGGCCGTCATCGGTTGGCTTGTGTGGGGGCCGCGGATTCCATACCGCCAGAAGTACATGTGGCTGGCGCTGCTGTTCGGTGTCTGGTGGATCGGGATGGCATTGATCAGGGGAGCAATCATCAAGTGGTACAACTACCCGTTCCTCGACGTCGACAAGCTGGGCTACGGCCGAGTGACAGTCAACATCCTGGTGATCGTGGCGTTTTTCATCGGGATCGCGTTGGGAATCATGGGTCTGGACAAGGTTCTGCCGGACCGATCGCTCGCTGTTGACGATGCAGCGACCGAGCCAACTAGCGACGGAGCCGCTGAGGCGGTGCGGTAGTTCCTGTCGTCGTCGACAGAGGGGTGGAACTCGCAACTGTCGGCGTCGTCAGTAGTGCGACTGCGGCCGGTATTCGTGCCAGATACAGACCTTGGATCTTGCCCAGCGGCCCGCCCTCGGATTTGGCGCCGTCGAGCGCCACCCGAGTCAGGTCCGAACCCATCCGGGTCAGCACCGGATCGCCGGTGGCTCTTCCGGCGCGCAGGATCGTGGCGGTCAGGTTGGCCTTGCCGGTGTTCCAGAGGATTGTGTCGCCGCCCGCGCTGCTCGCAGCAACGGCCGTCAGATCTCCCCCGATTCGTGGGCCGGAGAAGCGCAGTTCCAGCGCATTCGGCCAGGTACCGCCAGCGGTGCCATTCCCGGCGACCCGCGGGCCGAAGCGGACAAGCGTGCGGGCCCAGGCGTTGATGATCCGGCTGGGGCGTAATCCTGGCACCCCGATCGGTTCATCCCCGGTGTCCAGCTGCAGTTGGTGAAGATTCTCCAGGTCGTACAGCGACGCCAGCCACAACTGGTCCGTGGTGTAGGTACCTGCGCCGACGACTTGTGAAGGTATCCAGAAGCCGTACGCGACGCCATCGGTGCGCGCCTCGACGTAGTGCGACGTGGCTGCGCGTGCCAGTCCGGTGCGCCAGTCGTCCAGGTATGAACCATCCCGCCCGGCCGTACCGACGAACCGGAACGCCGCGAACCACTGTGACGCAACTCGGCCGGTCAGCTGGGCCCACTCGTCAGTCGGCGGATCCGTGGCCAGGCAACCCGTTGCTGGCCGACGGGCACACAAATAGTTGCGCATCGAGGAGGCCCCGCGCGTGATGGTGGTGGGCACGGTGGCGTCGCCGGTGAGCCAATAGTAGAGAAACAGATTCTGAAAGTAGGCATGCGAACTGTTGAAATCGGCGCGGTAGCCGCCGTATCCGGATGGTGCCTGGCCACAGTAGAACCAGGTGTCGGCGGGCGAGCACTGGTGGATCTGGGTGTGCAGCATTCGCAGCGCGGCCGGAGTGGCAAGGTCGTCGAGCCACTCCACCTGGCCAGTCTGCATCGCTCTGGCAACGGTTGTTGCGGCAGTGTTGTGGTAGTCGGTCCAAGTCGCGCACCAGAAGGTATCGTCCTTGTCGTCCTGCGGTGTCGGGTCCTGGCCGACTGGGCAATCGACCTCCTCACCCATCTCGGTGCCCCAGTACCGTGGGTACAGGCCGAACGAGGTGAGTCCGGTGAGCCCGGATCGATCGATCTCGGCGTAGGTCTTGTTGATCACGCCGGTTACGTGGCCGCCATAGTCGGCCCACGCTGCTGGCAGGGTGGCGTCGGGGAGCTCACCGGCGACCTGTGACTGGGCAAACCACCCCCCGCTCGGCCAGGCGTGCAACGGTCGATTCAGTGGTGCCCACACCAGCCGATCAAGCCCGCCGCGCTGAGCCCTCGCCGGCAACGCAGCCACCGCAACCGTCGCGTAGAGCCCCTGCCGACTAGTGAGCCAGATGGGACCGTCTGCGATATCGACCGCCAGGTCGCCATTGCCCAGCAGCCGCAGCGCCTGCGGTTCATTGCGGTGCAGCTGCGCGCTGGCGATCGCTACGGTGCCCGCTCCCGCAGACGCAGCCAACACGCCGCCATCGGCCTTCCGCCCAGTTGCACGCGCAACCCCCACCTCCACAGCGGACGCGACTGGCGCGGTCCGACGCGGTCGGGGGAGCTGGCGCACTGAAGCGGTCCGGCCATTGCCAATGGTGCGGACGACGGCCCCGCTCGAGCGGGCGCCGACCGCCGACACAGTGAAAGGGGCTGACGCCGTGAGGTCGAGCGTGTCCCGGATTCTGTTGAATCTGATGCCGTTGGGGTTGCCGGCCGCACAGGCGAGAGTGCCGTAGGAACACAGTCCACCTTCCCAGGCAACTGCATGCCGGATCTGAACGGTCGGTGAGCCGGCGGTGAACACGTACCGGCGGGTCGATCCGAAACCACCGCCGCCGTGCGGTCCGGCATCGTAGGCGCCGGTGACAATGACAGAGGTGTAGAGGGGCCCCTCATGCTCGATCTGGACCGAGCGAATGGAGGTGTGACGAGCAGTCGAGGTTGTCGCGGCGGTCATCAGGCCACCGCGAACCACCGACGTGCCACCGACGTTCCAGGCGCCATCGAGCAACCCTCGGCCGCCGCCAAAAGTGAAGCGAGCGGCGCCGGTATTGACAGTGAATACGTTTCCCCGCCGGGTTGTGGAGATCGCTGGACTCGGTGGCGGGTTCGCGCCGGCTGACCTGTCGAGGACCAGTTGGTACCGGTGTGTCTTGTTGGCGGCGACGGTCGCGGGAAACGCCACGAGCAACCACTGGATCGGCGCGGTCGCCTCGGCCAGGCCCGCGTTCCAGCGCCCGAGGACTACAAATTCCGCGGGTACTCGGGCGCCAACGCCGTTGACGACGACGAGCCCGGCGGTTGACGTCAGGCCGAGGTTCTTGGGCAATGGGATCCCTTGCCGGACGACCTCGTTGAGACGCCAGACACCGGCGGTCTCGCGCACGGTCAGCGGCACCCGGCCAACGGTCTTCGACGTGGCCGACGCCGTGGCGGCGGAGTCGTGCTGGCGCTCGCCATGGTCGCCCGCGGAGATGACGGGAGCCCCGACGGCGACGCCGGGGGGCGACGTCGCGGCGAGTGCCGCGCCAAGAATGGCCGCCGCCAGCCGCCGGGTCCAGATGGCTCGGCGGCTGGCGGCGGCCTGGCCGGACGGGCGGTCACAAATCATGATGTGTTCATCGGCAATCCGGGGGGTGCACCCGAGCGAGTGCGGTGGGTTCCCAGCGGGCGCCTGCGGCAAATCCTCGGACCGATTGGGTCAATGCGGGGGTGATCGTTCCCCGCCCCGAGCGATCCGCAGCCCGAACGGTGCTGTCAACCCTCAGAGCCTCGCGCAGGCAGATCATCCAGCCACAGTTTGGCCAGCATGTGCCAATGAGTCGGGTGGGCGGCGATACCCACCTCCAACTCCGACGCAATCCGGGCCGTGATCTCGGCCACCGCTGTGGTGTAGCCGGGCTGGCTGGCGCAGTCCTCCCCGGTGGGCGCGTCGGGTGGCAGCGCTATCTGGGGCGCGATGTGGACAACTGCTGTTGGTCCGTCATACCAGAGCGTGGCCGTCACCAGTGGTGCCCCGGTGCGGAGCGCCAGCTTGGCCGGCCCCGGAGGAAACTTCGCAGTATGACCGAAGAAGGTCACGGGTACCCCGTAGGAACTCATGTCACGGTCGGAGATCAGGGCCACGACACGATTCTGCTCGCGCAATTCGGTTGCCAGACTGTCCAGCACCCCCGGCGTTCCGTGCGGGTACACGCGGATGCCCAACTCTTCACGGTAGGAGACGAATCTGTCGAAGAGTCGCGTCGGCTTCAGCCGCTCGGCCACCGACGAAAGTGGCCGACCCGTTGCGGCGGCCCAGGCTCCGGTGTGGTCGTAGTTGCCCATGTGGGTAGTGGCGATGACGAGGCCTCGACCCTCCGCCAGCAACTCGTCGACCAGTTCCACGTTTTCGCAGCGGAATGTGTCCACTGTTCGCTCCCGCGTCCAGTCCGGCATCCGGAAGGCATCGCACCAATAGCGCAGGTAGTTGCGCATCGACTCCTTCGACAACGCGGCGAGTTGGTCCGCGTCCGCGTCCGGGCATACCCGGGCCAGGTTCTTCTCCAACTGGATGATCGATGGACCGCGCTTGGCCCAGGTGCGGTCGGCAAATGTCTCGAAGAGTTGGTAGGCGCGACGTTCGGGTAGCTTTCGCACCGCGCTCCACGCTGCGGCGTAGCCAAGATAGGCGGCCATCTCAGCCGCGTCTTGACGTTTCGCTGCTGCGGCGCCGAGCAGCCCGCGGCGTTTCCATCGGGCCCCGCTCTGGCTCGGCAACGTCGAGGTCGTCGCGGGAGCCGACACCGTGGAATCAGCGGGTAGACCGACCGGGATCGCGCCCGGCAGACCGACTTGGGTGGGAAGGGTTACTGCAGCATCGTGGAAAGCCATTACCGTCGCAACGCCGAGGGAAGGACCCTGGGCGTCACTGGCGTCTCACGACCACGGGGACCGCGATAGGCAATTCCTCACGGCTCCCCCAGAGTGTCTCACCTCCACACCAGTAAGACAACGAAGAGGGCTTCGTGTTGCGTCGATCAGCGCCGCGACGGTCCTGCCGCGATCGATGACCGGGTGCGCGCGGTCATCGAGACTAGTTGGCGGCCCAGTCGTGCGGCCCCACGTAGTTCATCTTGATCCGATATGTCGTGCCCGCTGGATGGGTGTCGCCGCTGAACTTGGCTAACGTCGTCACCGATTGGCCAGGAGGAACGTTGACCACGGTCACATGCGACCAGTCTTCCTCCGGGGCCTGGTCGGAGAAGACCACATCGAATCGGTAGCTCAGCGTCTCCTCAGAACTGTTGGTCACGGTCACCGGCACGAAGGTCGATCCGCCCTCCACCCGGGGAGCCCCGAAGGTGATGTCCTCCGCGTAGCGGGCCGCATTCGGGTCGCCGGCGACGAGTTCATCGATCTGGATGTTGTCCGCGGCCAGGCCGGGCGCCGTGGCGGACGAGCTGGCCGCCGTCCCCGCAGGGGGACTGCTATTTCCCGACGATGACGTTGAGGTGGCGGAGCAGGCAACCAGTGAGGTTGCGGCAAGCCCGGCGACGACCACCATTCGTACTTTCGTGTTCATCAGCACTCAACCCTTTCAACGTTCTCCACACGGCTCCACGGTCAGCCCGTGCAGCGCAGGGTTCCCGCGAAGCCTCCTTCCAGTCTAGTCAACGGGTTCCACGGCGGGCCAGTGTCGATACTCCGAGGCGTGACGCACGGATGGAAGGGCCGGTGTTGACATCGGCAAGCGCCACTGGCCCTCAGCAGGTAAGAATGGCGTTGGCGGCAGGACTCCGAAGGCGGTGAGTAAGACGTGGCAGCTGGTTCGACCGGCGTCCCCATTGCTCCTCGCGCCACCGCACACGGGAGCCACACCCCTCCGAGGTCGCAGGTGTCACCACTGTCGCCGACCTCTGCGCAAGTGGATCCGGTGGACTGGCCGACTGAACATCGCACCGGTCACCACGCCCGTCACAGTCCGGAAGGCGGTCGTCAGTCCGGAAGTGAAGCCGCACCGCGGGTGCGCAGGCGGGTGTGGCTGACGGCAACGTTGACCGGTGCGCTGGGGTTGTCGGCCACTGCGGCCCTCTTCGTCGCAGTCCCGGCGATGATGGCAACGACGGGCACGGCTGCGAACCCAATGGCCGCGACGGTCTCCATCGGCGAGTCGACCAGTCCGCCAGCGCCCCGCCCAAGCCCAACATCGATGCCGCGGGGAGGCTGGGTTGAGCATCGGGCCAGGCTGGCGGCGCCAGCACCGGCGGGCAGCGCGCAGGAGCCGACGTTAAGCGCGGCAGGTCCGGGAACCTCGGGCGCCTCGACGATTGATACCCAGGCCGCAAGTTCGGCTCCGATCATCGCGCAGTCGGAACTGCTCGCGTTGGTGCGCGCTAACTTTCCTGCCGACGAGATCAGCAATGCCATGGCTGTCGCAGAGTGTGAATCCAGCCAGCAGT
>JAUPKM010000586.1 GCA_030837445.1 Actinomycetota bacterium | reverse complement strand
GACACAATCGAACGTACCTACGTCTGCGGGTGCTTCCAGGCCCTGATCGGTGACCTGAATCACAGGGATCGACAGCTTTTCGTAAAGAGCGTGTTCTGCATCACGGAATTGCCTGGTTCAGTCGATTTCCGGCGAATTACACCGACGTGAGCAATATTCGCGAAAGATTCTTCGGTCAAGGCTCCAGCAGGCGGCGCATCAGTCCCGCTACCCCGTCGGCGTCGTTGGCCGGCAGTTGTGTCCCCGCCGCCGATAGCACCCGCGGGTGGGCGTTCGCAACGGCGTAGGAGTGGCCCGCCCACTCCAGCATCGGCAGATCGTTGGGCATGTCCCCGACCGCGTGGACGTTCGCCGCCGGAATCCCGAGGGTGGCGGCGTAATCGGCCAGGGTGGTGCCCTTGGTCACGCCGAGTGGGCCGAGCTCCACGATCGGCACCCGGTGACTCGAGTGAGTCGCCTCCACCAGCCCGGCCAGCAACCCTTCGACGCTGCCCAGGAACAGGTCCGGGTGTTGGGTGTCGTCGACAACGGCGACCATCTTGGCGATTCGCCAGCCTTCGGCGTCTTGGGCCCGCAACTGCTCGAGGTGGTTCCGGGCGCTGTCGGGACCCACTGTCACGATCCGATCGAAGCGTCCGTCCTGGGCCGCCAACATGCTGCGGATCTCCACCGCCGCGTGTGCCCGGGTCAACTCCGACAGCACTCGTTCGGCAGTGTCGAGGGGGATCGAGTGGATCCGGCTCGGCGCGAGTGTCGCCAGGTCCAGTACCAGGGCACCATTGGCCGCAATCACTGAACCGCGATGGCCCGTCATCTCAGCGAAGCCCTCGAGGAACATCGGCGGACGGCCAGTCACGAAGACGAGCTCGGTCCGCGGATCGTCAGCAAGCTCGGCGATAGCGGCCTTGGTGGCCTCAGAGACGGAACCGTCCGAGCGCAGCAAGGTGCCGTCGAGATCGGTGGCCAGCAAGCTGCGATCGGTCATACCGGACCGCGATTCCAGACTGCCACCCTCATCGGCGAAGTTCGATGGCAGCGGTACCCATCAGCGGCCGCAGCGCTGCGGGTAGGAGCACCGTTCCGTCCGACTGTTGGTGGTTCTCCAGCAGGGCGACGATGATCCTCGGAATGGCGCACAAGGTGCCGTTCAGAGTGGCGAGCGGGGTCGGGCGACCTTGATCGTCGCGGGTCCGGATATTCAACCGCCTCGCCTGGAAGTCGGTGCAGTTCGACGTGGAGGTGACCTCCCGGTAGGTACCCTGCGTCGGGATCCACGCTTCGATATCGAACTTTCGCGCCGCCGAGGAGCCCAGGTCGCCGGTCGCGACGTCGATCACCCGGTAGGGCAACTCCAGGGCGTCCATGAACTCCCGTTCCCAGCCCAGTAGTCGCAGGTGCTCCGCCTCTGCCTCGGCCGGCGGACAGAACGAGAACATCTCCACCTTGTCGAATTGGTGCACCCGGATAATGCCCCTGGTGTCCTTTCCGTAGGTCCCGGCCTCGCGCCGAAAGCAGGGCGAAAATCCGACGTAGCGAAGGGGGAGCGACGCCGGATCGAGGATCTCGTCGCTGTGGTAAGCGGCCAGCGGCACTTCGGCGGTGCCGACCAGATAGAGATCGTCTGCTTCCAGTCGATAGACGTTCTCGGCCGCCTGCCCAAGGAAGCCGGTGCCGTCCATCGCGGCTGGACTCACCAGGGCCGGCGGGATCATCGGCGTGAACCCGTTGGCGACCGCGGACGCCATCGCCAGATTCACCAATGCGAGCTCCAACATCGCACCTGCACCGGTCAGGTAGTAGAACCTGCTGCCGCTGACCTTGGCGGCCCGCTCGACGTCAATCGCACCGGTCAGCTCGCCGAGTTCCAGATGGTCCCGGGGCTCGAAGCCGGAGTCGTCGAAATCGCGCGGCTGACCTTCCCGAGCCAGCACCACGAAGTCCTGCTCGCCACCCCGAGGGGAGGAACCCGACACCAGGTTGGACAGGCCGCCGGCACCGATGATGACCGCCGCCTGCGCCTCCCGGCTCGCAGCTTCGGCGACCTTGACCTGCTCGGCGAGCTCGGCGGTCGCGACCAGCAGCTCCGCCAACTCGGCCTGCTGCTGGTCAGTCGCAGTGCCTCGGCGGCTCGCCCCGGTCAGGCCACCGATCCGCTTCCCCAGCGCCTTCTGTTCCGCGCGGAGCGACTCGAACTGCGCCAGGGTCGCCCGTCGCTGGTCGTCGGCGCGCAGCAGCGAATCCACCAGCGTCGGGTCTTCGCCGCGGGCGAGTTGACTCAGCCGATACTGGTCGGGGTCGGCGCGTAACGCCTTCAGGTCGATCATTGTCCCAGGTTAGGGGTACGGCCGATGCTCGCCGGTCACCCAGGTGACTGGCCGTCGGGGCGGCGGCGCCGGTCGGGGGTGCAGCGCTGGATGACTACCAGTTGGTCGTCGCGCTGGAAGAGTTTCACCCCTCCCTCGTCGAACCGGATGGTGCGGCCGTCCCTGATGACCGCCAGCACGATCTGACCGCGGGCACGCAGCGCACCCGGGTCGAGCCCGATCTCATCTCGGGCGGCCGGCCGTTGGGTGACCTCCAGGCCCATTGCCGGATCCAGCAGGTCTTCCATCAGACTGCCCGCCTCCGGGGCGACGCTGGCCAGGCCCAGCAACTGTCCGGCGGACTCCGCAGTCGGTACCACGCTGGTGGCACCACTGGCGCGCAGCAGATCGGCGTTGCTGGATTCCCGGGCCGCAGCAACCAGCGACGCCTTCTTGTTCAGCCGATTGACCGACAGCGTGATGAGCACGGTGGTGTCGTCGGAATTGGTGGCCACGATGACCTTGTCCGCGCGTTGGACTTCGGCCTGCTTCAACACGTCTTCCCGTCGGGCGTCGCCCAACACCGAGAACACACCAAGCCGGGACGCTTCCTCCACGGCCAGTGGATCGGGGCTGATCACGACAATGCGGTCTACTCGCTCGCCGGCCTGCAGCAGGGTGGCTACCGCAGCACGACCCTTCACGCCGTAGCCGATGACGACCGAATGGTGCTGCACTTTCTTCCTCCAGGCGCGCTCACG
>JAUPKM010000585.1 GCA_030837445.1 Actinomycetota bacterium | reverse complement strand
TGAAGTGGGTTTGGAGGTCGATCGGGAAGGTTTCACCCGGTTGATGACCGAACAGCGGGAACGCGCCAAAGCCGACGCCCGCAGCCGAAAGGCCGGCGTCACCGCGGTCACTGCCTACCGCGAACTGATGGGTACGGCCGGTGCGACCGAGTTCACCGGCTACCGCGAGATCGCCAGCCCGGCCACCATCTCGGGGCTGCTGATCGACGGGGAGTCCGTCCCGGTGGCAGGACCGGGACAAACGGTGGAGGTGATCCTCGACCGAAGCCCCTTCTACGCCGAGGCGGGCGGTCAGCTGGGCGACCACGGCCGGATCGAGCTGGCCGACGGCTCGCTGCTGGAGGTGTTCGATGTGCAGACCCCGGTGCCCGGGTTGTGGATCCATCGCTCCACCGTGGTCGACGGGCAGGTAGAGATGGGTGCCGCGGCGACCGGCGTGATCGATATCGAACGACGCCGGGCGATTTCCCGGGCCCACACCGCGACCCACCTGATCCACAAGGCGTTCCGCGAACAGCTGGGGGAGACCGCGACCCAGATGGGTTCGGAGAATGCGCCTGGGCGGTTGCGGTTCGACTTCCCGTCGCCGGCCGCCATTCCCGGTGCGGTGATGGGCGAGGTGGAGGCTCGCGTCAATCAGGTGCTGCTCGAGGACTTGCCGGTTTTCGCCAATGAGATGACCATCGACCAAGCGCGCAAGATGGGGGCGATGGCGCTGTTCGGGGAGAAATACGGCGACCGAGTCCGGGTGATCAGCGTCGGCGATTGGGCCCATGAACTGTGCGGCGGCACGCACGCCCAGCGCAGCGGTCAACTAGGCGTTGTGACCTTCCTGTCGGAGGGCTCGATCGGCACCGGTGTGCGTCGGCTGGAAGCTCTCGTCGGCACCGACGCCTACCGGTTCCTGGCCCGGGAGCACGTGCTGGTCAACCGGCTGACCGAACTGGTGAAGGTCCGGCCGGAAGATCTCCCGGATCGAATCGAGTCTTTGCTGGTGAAGTTGAAGGAGTCCGAGCGGGCCATCAACCGGCTGAAATCGGAGCAGCTCAGCGCAAACCTGGACGGGATCATGGGCACCGGGGTCGATATCGGCCCCTATCGGCTGTGGACTTTCACCGCCCCGGAGGGGGTGCTGGCCGGCGATCTGCGCGAGATCGTGCTGAAGGCACGCGGAATGACCCGCGCCGAAATACCCGTGGCGATCGTCGGTGCCACCGTGGCGGACGGCAAGGTCGCGATCGCAGCCGCCGTGAACGACACCGGCCGAGCCCAGGGGCTGTCCGCCAACGCGCTGCTGAAGGCGGCGCTGCCCGCCGTCTCGGGTCGTGGTGGCGGAAAGGACGATGTCGCCCAGGGTGGTGGCACGGATGTCGACGGTATCCCGGCGGCGATGGCCGCGGTGGCCGCTGCGGTTCAGCAGGTCGCGGGGGCGACCGAGGGCTCGTGACCGGGGGGTTCCGGCGCGGAGTGCGGCTCGGCGTCGATGTCGGATCGGTGCGGATCGGGGTGGCGCGGTGCGACCCCGACGGCATTCTGGCGGTGCCCGTGACGACGGTCGCCCGAGGCGACGGCGATATCGCCCGAATCGTCGAGTTGGTGCACGAATTCACGGTGACCGAGGTGCTGGTCGGGGACCCGATCTCGCTCTCCGGCCAGCCCGGCCCCGCCGCCGCGGTGGCGAGGGAGTTCGCGACGGAACTCGCGCGGGTGGCCGGCGTACCGGTGCGGCTGGTCGACGAGCGGCTCAGCACCGTCAGTGCTGCCCGGTCGCTGCAGTCCGCCGGTCGCGACACGCGGGGGAGTAGGTCCGTGATCGACCAGCAGGCTGCCGCTGTAATAGTCCAGACCGCAGTAGACGCAGAGAAGTCCACAGGCCGGGCACCCGGCCACGTCGTAGGGATCACATGAGCAACGTCGGGCTGTCCATGGGTTCCTCCGGCACCTCCGCCCCGAGGCCGCCGAAGTCCAAGCGGCGAGTCGGTGGCGTCCTGATCTTCGTCATCCTGCTGGTGGCGGCACTGTTGCTGGGGGCTGCGTACGTCGCTTGGACCTTCCTGAAACCGGCCCCTGACTACTCCGGGCAGGGTTCCGGAACCGTTATCGTCACCGTCTCGCCCGGCCAGTCCATCAGCTCAATCGGCGACGAACTCGCGGCCAAGGGAGTGGTCCAGTCCTCGGCCGCGTTCGTGGCTGCGGCCTCCTCCGACGACCGGGCAAAGAACATCCCGACCGGCAGCTTCGAATTGCGCAATCAGATGAGCGCAGTCGCGGCGCTTGACCTGCTGGTGGATCCCGATTCCAGAGTGGTCAACAAGCTCACCGTGAAGGAAGGTGAGCGAGTTGATGAGGTGGTCGCGGAGGCGAGCAAGGTGACCGGGATACCGGTCGCCGAATTCACGGCGGCGCTGAAGTCCCCGAAGCTGGGACTGCCGGACTATGCGAAGGGCAATGCCGAGGGGTTCCTCTACCCAGCCACCTACGAAATCGAGCCGAAGGCGACCGCGACCTCGATCCTGTCGATGATGGTGACGAAATTCAACTCGGTCGCGGACTCGATTCAACTCGAATCGAGGGCCAAGGCCCAGGGCCGATCGCCCTATGAGATCGTCACCATCGCCAGCCTGCTCGAAGCTGAGGGAACACCCACCGACTT
>JAUPKM010000584.1 GCA_030837445.1 Actinomycetota bacterium | reverse complement strand
GGCAGGAACACGTCGGCATTGAACGACACCGACGGGCTGGTCGCGGAGAAGGTGCCCGCGATCGCCAGCGTGTTCACGTCCAGGCCTTGCACTCCGAAGGCGTCGCAGACATCCGCGGAGTTCCCGTCGGCACAGGTGGTCGGTCCGGTGATCTGGTCGGTGTCGACGCCGAGTTGCAGATCCAGGCTAGCGCCGCCGCTACCGCCGATGGTGATACCGATGGTGCCCGCGACGGGCGTGGTGGAGGCCGCGTTGTTGCCCGAGGCCGGCGTGTTGACCGCACCCACCACGCTCGTCGAGAAGCTGACACCGGAGGCGCCCCCGCTGACGGTGACGGCCACGCTGCTCAAGCTCAGGTTCGTCGTGGCGGCAGTGCCGACCAGGATCGCGGGATTCGCCAAGGTGTACTGCAGGCTTGCAGAGAAGCTGTCGGCGGTCGTATTCAACTGACCCTCGAACGTGGCCGAACCTGCCGGCAGCCCGAGTGAACTCGTGACGCTGGCGGGCAGGGTGTAGCCACCGGTGACGACGATGGTGGTCGCGGGCAGGTTGGTCGCTGCGGAGTTGCCGGGCAGCGTGACACTCGTCGTGTAGCTGGAGTAGCCGAAGCTGACCCCGCCGTCGGCGCTGATACCGCCACTGTTGAAGCTGCTCAGGTTGCCGGCCAGGAAATACCCATCCGGCCCGAAACTGCCCACCAGGCTGGCGGTCTGCCCCAGCACGGTGCCGGTCGTCGTGAAGCCGAGCGTCATCGCACCGGGCGAGCCCTGCATCGACATCGTCAACGAGGAGATGTTGAAAGCCTCCGGCCCGAAGCTGGAGTTGATCGTCGCAGTGCTGTCGAACGTCAGCGCCATCGTCGACAGATTCACCAGCGCGCTGGCGCTATAGGGCACCGAGGTGCCGTCGACCGTAGCCTGGCCGTCCGTCACCGCGACGCCGACCACAACGTTGCCCGGGGAGCACGCGGACGCGGGCACCCCGGCCGGGCAGGTGTTACCGATCGAACCGGTGATCGTGGGAGTGCCGAGCCACGAGTCCATCGTCAGACCGGTGACTTGCGAGCTGATGCCGACTGTGAAGGTGGAGCTGGCCGCGGCCGCAGCGGCGGACGCCCCCGCAGCAGGCGTCTCCGAGATCGTCCCGGTGAAATTGGTCAACGCGATACCGGAGCCGCCCAGCGGCCACGAGTTGGCACCCGAGTCCACCGACAGCGACCAGTTGCTGGTGCCGTTGTAGTTGCCCGACACCGAGAATTGATAGAGGTTTGCGCCGGAGCCGACGGTGACGCCGGCATTCGACAGGCTCAGTCCGCCGTCGGAGGTCCACGCCAAGGTGGTGTTGTTGGCCAGCCAGAAGTTGCTGGCCAACTGGCATCCGTTCGCCGCCGGAGTGGGGCAACTCAAGCTGGCCGACAGAGTGTTCGGCTTCGACAGCGAGAATGTGCCGTTCACATTCGCGTCCAGTTGGTTACCTGAGGTGGCTTGGATCACCGCGATGTTCGAGGCGTTGACGACCACGTCGGAGGCTCCGCCCTTGGCCGCCGTCAAGGTGAACTGTGCCGACCCGCCGGTGCCGTCGGTGGCGGCAGATTCGACGGTCAACGTGAAGGTGGCCGCCCCGCCGACCGAGGCCAGACTTGCCGCCAGGGCCGGCGCAGTCCAGCCGCTAGGCAACGGCAGGAAGTTCAACGCGGCGTTGGATTTGAAGGACCCGGAGAAGGCGCCGGCGACGCCTTTGCTGAACGGCGCCGCGACCGCCGCGCCGCTGGGCGCGGTCAGCGACAACGTCGTGCCGGAGACTGATGACGGCAGGTGCTTCTGCAGGTTTGCCGGCACCGCGAACGTGACATTGGTCAGCGTGACGCCGTTGCCGGAGATTGTGCCCGAGGCGTTGCCGAGGGTGGTGCCACTGTAGGTGAAGGTGGCGCCGGTGAAGGACACGCTGGAGGAGGGGCCGCACTTCGCCGGACGCTGGTAGTTCGCCGGCAGGGTGAGGCTGGCCTTGTCGGCGAAGGTCACCGTCGTGCCAGCCTTCATGGCGCAGAACATCTTCGCCGAGGCCGCGTCCGCCGCGCCGCCCGCCGCTGCCGCTGCGGTCGAGGAGCGACCCACTGGCCGACCCGGGTGTCCGATCCGGATCACCTTGGGGACGGTCGTGACAAGCTTCGTGCGCGAGATCTTGCGGCCATCCTTCAACGTGGCAACCGCGCGTACCGTGAACGTCATCGGTCGATTGGGCGCTGTGAAGGTGATCTTGTTGCCGCCGCGTTGAGCCGTCGTGATCAGCTTCCCGGTCGCGGGAGTCACCGAGGTCCAGACGATGGACTTGATCGGGCTGACGTGGCGGAAATCGAGCACGACCTTGCTGCCCACGGTCGCGCGCCGCGTCCCCTGACCCCCGATGTTCGTGGCATAGCTGGTTCGGGGAACTTTCGCACCGAGGCGCGGGGCTTTCGGCTTCGCGGAGACTTTGAGTGCTTCCTTGACCAGCGCCTTTCGTGGGTCGAAATGACCCACCTGCATGGAACGAATCGTCACCGTGGTGGTCGCCGCGGTCGCCCAGCCATCGCCGGAGGCGGTCAACCTGAATCCCAGTTTGGTGCCGTTGGCAATCCCGGTCGGCACTTCGAATGGCATGCCGACATGGCGGGTGGCGTGCACCCGGGTGACAGGATCAAGGAATTTCACCGGCGGACCTGAGATCTGGGCCCATTCGGCCTTCACCGGGCGTCCGTCGATGTGTTCGATCTTGCCCGCGAGGTTGCCCTGGCGCTGCCTGGCATCCCCGCTGGGATCCACCGACAGCACACCCCGGCCGTGGCCGTGGACCTCCACTGTCACCGGCCGGTCCACCGTCAGCCACACCCCGCTTGGTGCCCGCTGGATCCGGGTCCCGACCACCGGGTCCGCCCCGGACACCCCGTCGTGTTCGTCGGCCACCCGATCTTCAACCCAGGCCGCCGACGGCGTGACGTGGATCTTGCCCCTCTTCGGCAGACTCAGGACCGCGTTCGCTCGCAGCGAGACCCGTAGCGGCATCGGCACACGGCCGCTGCTCAGATCGCCGTGGTACGTGCAGCGCTGACCCTTCTTGGCAGTCGGAGTGCATCGGTAGCCACCGTCCGGATCAGCTGCTGCCGGCCGGTGGGACGTCTCGGTGGCTGCCCGCACCACGGTCATGCCCTTCGGCGCTGGGATCGTCACAACCAGGCCGGCCGCGTTGACTCCCGGCATCCCCCGTCGGGCCGCGACGATGTCGATGACACCGATACCTCCGGCACGCCCGAGCATTCCGGCCCGAACCGGAGTGACCTCGGAAGTGGCCAGCGCGAAGGCGTGCAGTTGCGTCTTGGTGGCCGGTCCAGTCTGCCGTCCGGCCGGCCTGCCCAGCCCCGGCGGCAACGCGTTGCTGACCGCCGTTGCGCTCTGCTCGGGCGTCGGCGGCGGGTCCGCGGCCGGAGCTGCAGGCTGCGCATCCTGGTTGCCGCTGGCCGCAGTGGCAAGCGCTGGACCCGACATCGAGATCACCACCGCGCCGGTGACCAGCGCCACCAGCGCCGCTCGAACACCCCGGCCCCGACGTACAGACCCACGAGCTTTGCTACCGACCATCAGGAATCCCCTCGTCTGTCGACGTTGTCGATCACCAACCCCGAGCGAGGTGATGGCACCGATCGGGTCACGTTATGTTCCTGTAAAGCGACGCGCCAAACCCGCCCGTGGAAAATAGCCCCGACGAACATTGACACGGACCGAAAGGACTAGCAGGAAGGAACCAGTCGTCTTATCGGTGACTATCCGTGAGAGGCCAGTCCTCCGACGGCAGCCGCAGGGTTTGGCGCGGTCGGCTACCTATCGGGCTGGCTGCGACTCGCTGGAATTCACCATGGTCGCCATCCTGTGAACGCGGACACCGCCCAACAGCACGGCTCGCGGTGACGTCGAGACCACCCGAAGGCCCAACCGTTTGTACAGCGCGATCGCGCCCTCGTTGGCGACGTCCACGTCCAAGGTCAGCGTGTCGCAGGCCGCGGCGACCGCCCGATCGAGTGCATTTTGAAACAGCGCGCTACCTAGACCCAGTCCTCGGGCCTGCGGCCGCACTGCAACCGCCTGCAGGTACCACTCACCCGGCTGATGCCGTTCCAGCGCCGCGAACACCGGCCACCCCAGCACCGCCACCGCGAAGGCCCGGACTGCGCGAAGGCGGGCGGCCGCCACAATCGCGCCCGTTCCGGTTGGGGTCGCCTCAGGGAAGCCTTGGCAGAAGCCGAGCGGTTCACCCGACACCTCGGCGACTACCGCGTGCTCGAACGAAAAGGCATGGACGGGTTGAGCGATGACTGTCGCCAGGATGCCCGGGGCGCGCTTGCCGAGGAGGGAATCGAACAACCCACCGGCGGCTTCGTTCAGCCCCCAGGCCAGAAACTCCGCGTCGCCGGAGGTGGCGGGTCGCAGGACTGCCGCGCCGGTCTCCATATTCCGAAGGTAACGCTCCTACGCCGAGACAGAGGTCAGACCGTGAATACCAGCGTCCCGGAGCCCGAGTCGAGATAGATCGGATTGTGGCACAGACCTTCCTGGTTTAGCTGTCACCGTGTGCCCCCAGAAGTGCGTGTGGACCGTGCCATGGGCACAGTCCAGTCTTCCGATGGGGCTCCCGGTGGGGTCTGAGACTGTTACTGCGAAGTAGGCGATGAACTGCCCCTCGAACCACACGTCGATTCGAATCGAGTTGTCCCCCGAGATGGCGGCGATCGTCTCGCGGACGAGGTTGTCCCGATCGACCGTGTACTCACGCGGCCCCACCAATCAGGCCTACGGCTTTCGTCAGGCATGCCCGATCGACGGTCCCC
>JAUPKM010000085.1 GCA_030837445.1 Actinomycetota bacterium | reverse complement strand
CCGCTGGCGTCGACCACGAACATGATCAGTGTGCCGACCCGTCGTCGGCGAATCTTGCGATGCCAGTCGACAGGGCGGATCACCAGCCCAGTACTCCCGGGAACCCGGCGGCCGGCCTGGTGCGCCGCAGCGGCCCGCAGGGTGGCGTCCAAGGCGAGGTCATGGCAGTCGGTGGCCGGGCGGCTGCGCACGTACCGGCCGCGCCGGTCGGCGCTGCGGCTGCGATGACGGCGACCGGACCCGGTGCGGGCCAGCCGATCCTCGACCGGGCGCAGCGGCCTGGTCCGGAACGGGTCACCGCAGCCGAGCGCCAGATCGTCCGGGACCACCGGCTCGGCACGGTCGTCCGGCCCGTCCCCAGCCGTGTCGTCCGGCGTCGGAGGCGACGGGGCAGCGGTGTCCTGATCCGCATCGGCGGAACCGGAGGCTGCGGGTGCCGCGCTGCGCTCGGCAGGCGACTCAGCGGAAGGTTCCTCAGGCTGCTGCGGCGATTGCGTCTCCTCGGACGGGGGCGACGGCGTCCTCGGTGGCGGCGGCGGTTCGGGAGCCAGGTCGCGGCGCCGGTGGGTGAGGACGAGGTCGGCGACGGCGAGCACGTCGTCGGTTCCGGCCTCGCCCCGGTCCGACCAGGCTGCGTGGGCCGACGCCGCCCGGGCCAGCACCAGGTCGGCACGGTGACCGGCGACCCGGTTACCGGTACACAGCTCGGCAATGGTCGCGGCGACATGCCCGGGCAACCGCACCGCGGGCAACAGCAGCCGGGCCCGTCGCAGCCGCTGCCGCAGTTCGTCGGTCCGCGCGGCCCAGGCCGCCACGAACGCCGCAGGGTCCACGTCATAGGCCACCCGGCGTTCCAGCACGGTGACTCTGGCCCGCAGATCGGCCTCGGCGGTGACGTCGACGCAGAGTCCGAAGCGATCTAAAAGGTGCGGGCGCAGCGCGCCCTCCTCCGGGTTCATGGTCGCGACGAGAGCGAAATCGCTCGGGTATGCCGCGCTGAGTCCCTCACGCTCCAACCGGACCACCCCGCTGACCGCGACGTCGAGCAGCACGTCGACCAGGTGGTCGTCGAGCAGGTTGACCTCGTCGACGTAGAGCACCCCACCGTGTACCTCGGCCAGCAACCCCGGGGCAGACCTGGGCCGACCGTCGGCAAGAGTGCGTTCCAGGTCGAGGCCGCCCGACAGCCGGTCCTCGGTCGCCCCGAGAGGCAAGGTCCGGAACACCGTCGGCGCCGGCATCAGCTCGGCCATTCCCCGGGCCGCGGTGGACTTGGCGGTGCCCTTCTCCCCGCGCAGCAGCACCCCGCCGAGCCGCGGACAGATCACGCACAGCAGGAGAGCCAACTTCGCACGATCCTGCCCGACCAGCGCGGCAAACGGGTACCCGGGCGTCGGACTCACGCCGGGCCCTCGGCCGAGCCGGTGCCAGCAGGTCCCCGGGGCCGGTCTCCATCGTCGAGATCGTCGGTGGCGTCCTCGATGTCGCCCTCCACTCCCAGATAGGCGGCCTCCAGGTCGGAGCGCATGGTGTCGGTGGCCGACCACATCCCTCGCCGGATCGCCTCCAGCAGCTTGTCCAGGATGTTCTGCAAGGCGTACGGATTGACCTGCCGCAGCCAGTCGCTCATCGTCGGGTCGAGGGCGTAGCGCGCTGCCACCCGCTGGTACATCCAGTCGTCCATCACCCCGGCGGTGGCGTCCCAGCCGATGAGGATGTCGAGCACCTTGCTGAGGTCGCCTGCTCCCTTGTACCCGTGGCGTTGCAACCCCTCGATCCAGGTGGGGTTGAGGACCCGGGAACGCAGCACGAAGGCGGTCTCCTCGGAGACGCTGCGGGTGACCACACGCTGGGGGTCGGAGCTGTCGCCGACCAGCGACAGAGGGTCGCTGCCCCGTACCGTCGCGGCGGCCGCGATCAACCCGCCGTGGTAGTTGTAGTAGTCGGTGCAGGAGAGCATGTCCCACTCACGGGTGTCGGTGTTCTTGACCGTGGCGTCCATCCGCCCCAGCTGCCGGCGGAACGCCTCGGTGCGCACCTGGCCGTAGACGCCACGTCCGTAGCCGTGGGCGGTGTAGCGGATGTAGGCCTCACCGAGGTCGGCGCGGGTCTCCCATGCCTTGGACTCGACCAGCTCCTCGACGCCGGCGCCGTAGCCGCCCGGAGGGTCCCCGAAGACCCGCAGCGTCGCGACCCTCCAGGCTTCGTCCTCGTCGAGCCCGTCGGCTCGATAAGCGTCGGCGTCTGCGAGCACGTGGGCCCGCAGGTAGTTGTCCTCGGGCGCTTCGGTGAGGGCCGCGACGGTGCGGGCCGCCTGGTCGAGCAGCTCCAACAGGTTGGGGAAGGCGTCACGGAAGAACCCGGAGATCCGTGGGGTGACGTCGATACGGGGCCGGCCGAGTTCGGCCGACGGCACCACGGTCAGGCCCCGGACCTGACCGCCAGCGGCCCAGACCGGGCGCAACCCCATCAGGTACAGGATCTCGGCGATGTCCTCGCCCCGGGTCCGCATGTTGGTGGTTCCCCAGACGATGATGCCGACGTTCGCCGGGTAACGATCCTCCTCGCGCTGATAGCGCTCCAGCAGCGCGTCGCCGAGCGCCACCCCGACCTGCCAGGCGCCGGGGGTCGGAAGGCACCGGGGGTCGAGGGAGTAGAAGTTGCGCCCGGTCGGCAGGATGTCGGCGTTGCCCCGGGTCGGTGCGCCGCTGGGGCCAGGCTCGACGAACCGGCCGGACAACGCGGCCAGCACGCTGGCGGATTCGGCGACCACCTGCCGCAGGCGTGGCTCCAGATCGGTGGCGATGTACGTCAGCACCCGTTCGACGCCCGGCGCCGGCCGGCCGAGCACCCCGGCCACCAGGCCGACAATCGGCCCGGGGCCGAAACCGGTCTCGGCGAGGGCCCGGACCAGCGCGACTGCGGTGTCGTGGGCATCGAGTATGCGCTGGCCCCCGGTCCGGCCCCCGAACCGGGCCTCGGCCCGTCCCCGGTTCTCGGTCAGGTCATCGAGGTCCAGTCCCCAGGTGTGCAGGATCTCCTCCCGCAGGCTGGGTACGTCCCCGTTGGCCAGCCGGGTCAGCTGCACCAGGTACTCCACCACCCGCTCGTCGGCGATTGGCTGGCCGAGCACGTGCAGCCCATCGGAGATTTCGTTGTCGGCCAGTTCGGTCAAGTGGTCATGCAGCCGTTCCAGGAAGGCATCCACATCGGCCATCGCCTGGTCCTCGGTGATTCCGAACTGCTCGGGCAGATCGGCGGCGGTCGCGGCCTGCCAGACCAGCTCGGCGAGGAGCGGCAACCGCTCGGGGCTCTGGGCCGCGGCGTCCGTGTATTCGGCGAGTGCCCGGTCCAGGGCCGCGGTCTCCTCGTACAGCCCGGCGTTGCGGAACGGCGGCGTGAGGTGGTCGACCAGGGCGGCCGCCGAGCGGCGCTTGGCCTGAGTGCCCTCCCCCGGGTTATTGATGATGTACGGGTAGATGTTGGGCAGATCGGCCAGGGCCAGGTCCGGGTAGCACTCTTCGGACAGCCCGAGGGCCTTGCCCGGCAGCCACTCCAGCGAGCCGTGCGTACCGACGTGCACGACCGCGTCGGCACGGAAGACGTCCCGGATCCACCGGTAGTGGGCCAGGTAGTGGTGCGGGGGCGGCAGGATGAGGTCGTGCAGCTGCTCGCCGGCCTTCTCCAGCGCGCCGCGGGGAGGCTGGATGGTCAGCAGCACGTTGCCGTTGACCAGCCCGGCGAAGCCCAGGGTGCCGTTGTGGCAGAACAGCTCGCCCGGCGGCGGGCCCCAGGCCTCGGCCATCGCCCGGCGGACCCGCTCGGGCCGTTCGTCGTGCCACCGCCCGACCTGGACGCTGTCGACGGTCGCCTCGGTGCGGGCGAGCATCTGCTCCGGGGTCAACCAACGCTGGTCGCACGTCATCGTGGCCAGCAGGGCGTTCGCGAGATCGTCGCCGTCGGAGTAGGACTGGTCGATCCGGTATCCCCGGGCAGCCATCGACTCCAGCAGCAGCCGCACGCTGTCGAAGGTATCCAGCCCGGAGGCGCAGCCGATCCGGTCATTGCGTGGCGGATGGTGGTGGAAGACGACCGCCACCCGCTTGTCCGCGTTGGGCGTGCGGCGCAGCGCGGCCCAGTGCAGGGCCAGGTCGGCCAGCCGCGTCACCCGGTCGGG
>JAUPKM010000583.1 GCA_030837445.1 Actinomycetota bacterium | reverse complement strand
TTCGCTCAAGCGACGCAGCAGTACGCGCGAGGGGAATTGCCGCGGTCGGACCTCAAAGCAGTGGATCAGTTCAACCTTCTTCACTACAGTTCCGGTATTACAGGGTGGCCTCAATCGGTCATCGCGACGAGTGCACCACCAGGAACTCATCGGACCAGTCCTCCAGCGATGGAGTCGAGCCTCGTCAGATCTCCACTACGGTCACGAGGCCCTCCAGGCCCGCGAAATCGGCTGCGTTGCGTGTGTACAGGGGAAGGCGCGCGGTGGAAGCGATCGCGGCGATCATCAGATCCAGGCGTCGGGTTCGTGGGCTCCTGCCCGCAGGTCCCGTCCCGGGCCAGGGCCACGTCTTGGTACAACTCGGCCAGCGTGACAGCTGTGATCTGCGGAATCTCGGGCAGCATCCGGGGATCGAGAACGCCGAGATCGAGGTAGACACGGGTGTCGAGGACACCCGCTTTCCTCCGCTGTCAGGCGGACACGGCGTCCGTCCCGGGGGCCGGTGTGATTCCAGCTTGGGCGGCACGCGGCCCGGTGAAGTTGGTCGCGAGTTGCTCGGCAGCCTTGCGGGTCCGCTGCTGGGATCCCGTTGGCGTAGAACCTCAACGCGGTTGCACCCGTCGCTGTGACCGAGCCGGTCTGCGACGGCGGTGCCGTCCCCGAACAGACGGCACAATGACTCCTGTGCCGGCCCCGACGCGAATCCCCCGCCCGGCCGCAAGCACGCCGGTGACCCTCCTCTCACGCTGCCGTGCTCGCACGCAGGTCAGACCCATGATCACCTCTCTCGGGAGGCTTCAGAATTCGTTCGGGTACGGTCCGAAAAGGTCGTGCTCGCAAGCGCCCTCATCCATGCAGGTCACAGGGTACGATTTCGGCGAACCGCCTTCCCGGCCTACCCGGCCGGGCTCCATTGCGGCGTGGAGCCCGGTGGCTGTGGGACAGGCTGGAGGTGAGGGCCTTCCCGGCCTACCCGGCCGGACTCCATTGCGGCTCGGCCACCATCGCCCCATCCACCCCCGAGATCTCCGTCTTCCCGGCCTACCCGGCCGGGCTCCATTGCGGCAGCACTCCCCCGGTGCGGCCGGTCCGGTCCCCCGGTGCGTCTTCCCGGCCTACCCGGCCGGGCTTCATTGCGGCCCGCGACGTTTCCTCGCGGCCTTGGCCATCCGGTACAGGCCTTCCCGGCCTACCCGGCCGGGCTCCATTGCGGCAGCATGGGCAGGTCGCACAACAGGCCGTCCGGCCAGTGTCTTCCCGGCTTACCCGGCCGGGCTCCATTGCGGCTGGAATGGTACGAACACGCCCCCGCGACTCTACGAGGTCTTCCCGGCTCACCAGGCCGGGCTCCATCGCGGCCGAAGGTCTTTGATCAGGACGGTGAGTCAGTCGCCGTTTCGTGGCAGCAGTTCCTCGCGAGCACGTAAGGGGATGGGGTATGCCGTTCGATAAGTTCGCCGCGTTTCGCACGGTCCAGGACGCGGCTGAGGTCGCGGTGATGCTGTTGGCCGAGGGCAAACCGCTGGGGCATGTGTGGCGATTCGCTGTCCTTCAGCTGCTGGACGATTACACCAGCGTTCTCCAGCACCAGGGGGTCGAGGCTGCCGAACAGATGTGGGCCGGTGGGCCTTCCTCGACCGGTGATGCGCGCGTCGATGCCGCTCTGGCGGCTCTGGCGGAGCACTTGGCGCGTCGGGACGGGTGGGCGGTTCCCCGGTGGGCTCGTGATCCCGCGCGGGAGGCGATGCCGTGGTGGTTCGTGACAGAGCTGCGGGGGCTTCACCCTCGGGCCTTGGTGGAGTCACCGAGTTCGTTTCGTCGTCGGGGTGTCTTCATCACCAGTGACGCGTTGGAGCGAGTGTGAGGGTGGTACTCACGGCGGAGGACAGTCGTTGAACGCGTTGGCCGCGGACCGGACGCACCGGATCAACGAGTTGCCGGCGGCCCCTGCCCCGGCCCCAGCTCCGGTGGCCGCAGGGCTGTGCCGCCGGGCCCAGGACGTGTTGGTGGTGCAATTTTGAGGATCAGTCGTGGGGATTGCTGGTCGGGGACGGGGGTGAACCCGTAACGCTGGTAGAAAGCCGCAGCTCGTGTGTTCAACGCGTCCACGACCAGGTACCGGGCTCCCAGCTGGGTAGTTATGTTCGCCACCCTGTCGATCGCCTCGGCGAGCACCGCCCCGCCCAGTCCCTGGCCCTGCAGGCTGCGGTCCAAAGCCAAGCGTGCCAGGAGCACCGCAGGCAACTGGCGCGGCATACCCCGACCCATTTTCTTCGTGAGGTGTTCTCGTTCGATCAGGTGTGCAGCCAGCGTGTAGTAGGCCACGACCCGTCGGCGGGAGTCGCCCTCGCGAACCCAGACAAAGGTGCGTCCGGTGCCCTTCTTCTGCATCGCCACGGCGAACTCCCGCAGCCACGTATCCACAGCGCTCTGACCGGAGTCGAAGCCGGAGGCGTCATGGTCCGCCTCCAGCGGTTCCGGCACGTACACTCGCGGTTCCCCTGATCAGCGGTAGGTGTGGTCGGTCTTGACAACCTGACGGGCCAGCTCCTGGGCCTTGCGCAGAGCCGAGTTCGCCTCCGCAGGCGTGTCCAGGGCAGCCACCAGGTCCTCGAAATAGGAGGCGGACACGATGGTCTTGACCTCGTGCTCGGCCAGGACCTCCTCGGCACGCTCGGTGAGCACCTCGCGGGCGAAGTCGGAGGCGGGCATCCCGAGCAGCCCGGCAGCAGCGACGATCGCCTGCTTCTGCTCGGCAACGACACGGAACTCGAACCGCTCCGAGGCCTGACGCGTGCGGCGCACGGACCGTTCTGGTACGACCTGGGACATCACACACCCTCCCTCGATGTACGGACCAGTGTACGGACGACAGTGACGAATGGCCAGCCCCGTCGCCGGGGCGGGCAGCCACCGGGACGGCTTCCCAGGGCACGGAGGTCCCGCCGTTCGACGTCCCCTGTCGGGCAGGATCCGGGGGGCGACGGCTGCGGGGGCCGAACACCTACGATGTGTCGAGTGCCAAGGGGAGGGAAGTCGGCGTCGCATGAGTGGTGACCCAGGACGTTGTGAGCCGTGCGTCGCACGGATGCGCCTGCGGAACTTCACCTCTGTCGCGTGGTGCGACATTGCTCTGGGGCCGCTTGCCGTGCTCGTCGGGTTCAACGCTGCCGGGAAGTCGAACGTCCTGGACGCGCTGCGGTTCGTCGGTGATGCGCTGTCCACCTCGCTCGGCCAGGCGCTGGCGACCCGGGGCGGTTTGGACCAGCTCCTGCACCGGTCGGCGGACGACCGGCAGGCCGAGACCTTCGCCATCGAGGTCGACCTCGTGGTCGGTGCCCACGGGACCCAAGCGCGGGCCACCTACGGCTTCGAGATCGGCCGTAAGAGGACGTTCCGACCCCGGCGCGGGTCCTCGGAGCGCGTGGTGAGAACGTCGGCCAGGTCCTGGGCCTGATCGCGGCCGAGTATCCCCTGGCCAAGGAGGAACTGGACGGGTACCTGCGGA
>JAUPKM010000582.1 GCA_030837445.1 Actinomycetota bacterium | reverse complement strand
TGACCGAGGTCCGACCCTTCTCGGCCGCCTTCCGAGCATGCCACTGCGCCTCGACGTGAGCGGCGGAGTCCGCTGAGCCGTCGGCGAACACGTGCGGGTGGCGGCGGATCAGCTTCGCGACGATGTCGCCAGCGACGACGTCGATATCGAATCCAGTCGGCTGCTCAGCGGCGATTCGGGCGTGGAACACCACCTGCAGCAGCAGGTCCCCGAGCTCCTCCCGCAGCGCCGCATCGTCGTCAGTCTCGATCGCCTCGATCGTCTCGTAGGCCTCCTCCACCAAGTATCCGACCAGCGACCTGTGCGTCTGTTCAGCATCCCACGGACAGCCACCGATACCCCTCAGTCGATCCATCAGCCACACCAATTGGCGCAGCGGATCCTTATTGGTTGGGGAGGAGTTGGGTGGGGTCATTGGTCAGCAGTGGCTTCGAGAGGTCGTTCGGAGGGGCGTCGAGCCGAAGTTGGTTACTGTCCCACACCCCGAATCGTGGACTCACTGTGACGTTGAGTTCATTACTGACCCGCACCAGGTCCTGGGCGATGACCGTGCTCGCGGCCTGCTGATCGACGCCCGGCGCCAACTTCGCCCCCAAGGCGGTCGCCAACAGGCTGATCCGAGCCTGCAGTGGGACGTCTTCGGGCAGCAAACCCTGTTGAATTGCCAACTGTTCGAACTGTTCGCGACCGCCATTGGCCTGTACTGCCTCATCGATCAGTTCATCCACCTGGCCCTGGGTCACCGTGATCCCGGCCTGGGATGCGGCCTCCTCGACGATCGCGTTGGACGTCAACCGCTGCACGGTGACCCCAGTGATCTGCTTATCGATCGGCAGTTTCAGGGCGGTGGCAAGGGTCGCGGCCTTGGCCGCCACCGTCTCGTCCGTGATCCGCTCGGTGCCGAGGACCACCGCCGACCCGGCCCGCTCGGGACCACAGCCGGCCAGCGCCGCGACGACCGCGAGGGTCCCGAGGCTCACCTTCATACCGCGGGAAATCTTCACCAGGTCCTCCTAGCCGGCAACGACGGAATTGTCCACGAGTTCGCCGACCCAGGCCATCAGATCGGCACCCACGAGGGGTGTGCCCCCGACTCTAGCGGTGCTCGGCCGCTTCAGGATGACTGTCCGGGTGGCTGGCTTGACGATCGTGCCCGGATACAACCGCTGCAACCGCATCACCCGCGACTCCGGCAGTTCCCAGCCGACCACCCGCACCACGGTCCCCGCGGCCACCATTTCGGTGATACCGGCCGCTCGTGCCCGGTTGCGCAACCTGGCTACGTCCACAAGTGCGGTCACCGGCTGCGGCGGGCGACCGTACCTGTCCAACAGCTCGGCCACCGCCTCGTCCACCTCGTCAGCCGTAGCCGCTCCGGCCAACCGTCGATAGGCCTCCAGCCGAAGCCGTTCGTCGGGGATGTAGTCGTGCGGGATGTGCGCGTCCAGCGGCAACTCGATCCGCACCTCCGCCGGCTCCTCCTCCGCGGTCCCCTTGTATTCCGCCAGTGCCTCCGAGACCATCCGCACGTACAGGTCGAAGCCCACGTCGGCGATGTGGCCGGACTGCTCGCCACCCAGCAGGTTGCCCGCCCCTCGGATCTCCAGATCCTTCATCGCGACCGCCATCCCGGAACCGAGATCCGTGTGCTGGGCGATCGTCGCGAGGCGCTCGTGGGCGGTCTCGGTCAGCACCCGGTCGGGGTTGTACAGGAAGTAGGCGTATGCCCGCTCCCGACCACGACCCACGCGCCCGCGCAGTTGGTGGAGTTGGGATAGCCCGAAGGTGTCGGCCCGGTCGACGATCAAGGTGTTGGCATTCGGGATGTCCAGGCCGGATTCGACGATCGTGGTGCTGATCAGCACGTCGAATCGCTTCTCCCAGAAATCGACGATCACCTGTTCCAGCGCCGCCTCGTTCAGCTGACCGTGCGCCACCGCGATCCGCGCATCGGGGACAAGTCCGGCGATCCGGGTCGCGACGCGCTGGATGGATTCCACCCGGTTGTGGACGAAGAACACCTGACCGTCGCGGGCCATCTCCCGACGGATCGCCGCGGCTACCTGTCGGTCGTCATACGGACCGACGAACGTGAGCACCGGTAGTCGGTCCTCCGGTGGGGTGGCGATGGTGGACATCTCCCGGATCCCGGTCACCGCCATCTCCAGGGTTCGGGGAATCGGCGTAGCCGACATCGTCAACACGTCGACGTTCGTCCGCAGCGCCTTCAGATGTTCCTTGTGCTCCACCCCGAACCGTTGCTCCTCATCGACGATGACCAGGCCCAGGTCCTTAACCTTCGTCTGCGGTCCGAGCAGTCGGTGGGTGCCGATCACCACATCCACGGTGCCGTCGGCCAAGCCCGCCAGCACCTGGTCGGACTGGCTCTTGGTCTGGAACCGGGAGAGCGCCTCGACCTTCACCGGGAACGGCGCGAACCGCTCGCGGAACGTCTGCAGATGCTGCTGCACCAGCAGGGTCGTCGGCACCAACACCACCACCTGGGCCCCGTCCGCCACGGCCTTGAAGGCAGCCCGAACCGCTATCTCGGTTTTGCCGTAGCCGACATCACCGCAGATCACCCGGTCCATCGGCACCGGTTGAGCCATGTCGGCCTTGACCTCATCGATGCACGCCTGCTGATCCGGCGTCTCCTGGTAGGGGAAGGCCTCCTCCAACTCCCGCTGCCAGGGAGTGTCCGGTCCGAATGCCCGACCCTTGGTCTGTTGCCGCGCCGCGTAGAGCTTGACCAGCTGGTCGGCGATCTGGCGGACGGCTTTGCGGGCGCGGCCCTTCGCCTTCTGCCAATCGGCCCCGCCGAGTCGGTGCACCGCAGGCGCCTCACCGCCGACATAGCGGGTGACCTGGTCGAGTTGGTCGGTTGGCACGTAGAGTCGGTCCCCGGGCTGGCCGCGCTTGCTAGGCGCATATTCGATCACCAGGTATTCCCGGGTGGCCCCAGCCGCGGTGCGCGCCACCATCTCGACGTACCGACCGACGCCGTGCTGACTGTGCACCACATGGTCTCCCGCCTTCAACGTCAGCGGGTCGACCGCGCGCCTACGACGGGACGGCAACCGCGCCCCGATCGCGCGCACAGCAGAGGCGCCAAACAGGTCGGTCTCAGTCAGCACCACCAACCGGGCCGTGTCGTCGACCAACCCGGTCGTCAATTCGCCGGTGGTGACAACCACACCGGCAGGCATCGGCGTCGGTACCTCGGCGAGCAGTTCGGCCGGGATATCCGCCTCGTGCAGTCGTTCGCCGAGTCGTTGGGCAGACCCCTGGCCGGCGGCGACCAGCACGATTCTGTCGCCCACCCGCTCCCGGATATCGGTGAGGATCAGATCCCACTCACCGCGATAGGCGGGCACCGGCGAGGCATCCAGGGTTTCGCCGTCGCCGAAAGATGCGATCGTCCACCAGCCCAGCCCGCGCCGGTCGGTGATCGCCTGCAGGTCGGCCAGTTCCCGGTAGGAGGCCGCCCCGAGGTCGATCGGGACCGCGTTGCCGGCGGCCGCGTTATGCCAACTGGCGGCCAGAAATTCCGCGCTGGTGCTGACCAGTTCCTCGGCCCGGGCACGAACCCGCTCCGGCTCGACCAACAGCACAGCGGATCTGACCGGCAGTACATCGGCGATCGTTTCCAGCCCGTCGGCCAGCACCGGCGCGAAGGCCTCCATCCCCGGCACCGCGATGCCCTCGGCGATCGAGATAAGCAGGTCGGCAAGCTCTGGGTATTCGCCAACCAGTGCGGCCGCACGTGCCCGGACCGGATCCGTGAGCAACAACTCCCGACAGACCGGCGCCCAGAGGCCGTCCGGCAATACGTCCAGCGAGCGTTGGTCGGAGACCGCGAAGCTGCGGATCTCGTCAACCTCGTCACCGAAGAACTCCAGCCGCACCGGGTGTGGAGATGTCGGCGGGAACACATCGACGATCCCGCCCCGCTGGGCGAACTGTCCCCGTCGGGAGACGAGGTCGGTCCGCTCGTAGCCAACGGCCACCAACTCCGCGGCGAGCTGGTGCACCGAGGTTTCCTGACCCTCCCGGATCGCCACCGGCGACACGTCGCCGAGGCCTGAGACGATCGGCTGCAACACCGCCCGCAACGGCGCCACAACCACCGAAGGCTCGTCGGCGACCGCTCGGCCCGGATCCGGATGAGCCAACCGCCGCAATACGCTCAGGCGTTGCCCGACAATGTCAGGACTCGGACTCATCCGCTCGTGCGGCAGGGTCTCCCAGGCCGGGAACAGCGCCACCGAACTGGGGTTCAGCAATGAGGTGAGGGCGGTGGCAGTGTCCTCTGCAGCCCGGACGGTCGCCGTGATCACCAGCAGCGGGCCGCGATCGGGGTCCGGGTCCAATCCGGCGAGTAGGGCAGCCATCGGCGGCACCGCCCCTTCCGGGGCCACAAGTTGACCGCCGGCGGCACTACGTCGAAGGCCGGCGGACTCCCACCCGGCGGCCACCGGATCGGCCGCGAGCAGACGGGCCAGGCCAGACAGATGCACCGGTCCAGCCTAGGTTCCGGGTCGGGACGCTTCGGCGGCCAGCACCCCGGCAAGGGCCTGCGACAGTTCCGGGCGGCACACAGCGAGGTTCGTCACCCACGGCGGCCGGTGGTTGAAGGTCACCCGGGACCCGTCCAGGTGGGTCGCGCTGAGGCCAGCGGCCTGCGCCGCCGCCAACGGCGCTGCCACGTCCCACTCGTAGAAACCTGAGTCGTGCAGATAGATGTCCGCCCCGCCGGTCAGTACCCGACTTACCTTGGCCCCGACCGAACCCACCGAGAGCACTTCCCCTGCGGGCGGGCCCCCCAACTCCTGCCAGCGCGATTCCAGGGCTGCCACGATGGCCGGCAATGTCGCCGGCGGTCGGCTTCGCGAGGCAACGATCCGCAGCGGTCGGGAAAGGTCCAATGCCGGCAACGGCTGCGGCGCCGCGGACGTAAACAGCAGCCCGTCGTCGGGAACCGCGACCACCCCCACCTGCAGCCGACCGCCGGTCGCATCCCGCTGCCAGAGGGCGACGTGGACGGCCCAGTCCGAGCGACCCATCCCGTATTCCCAGGTGCCGTCCAGCGGGTCGATGATCCACACCCGATCCGCACCATCCCGGGCGGTGGAATCCTCCGCCTCCTCACTCAGGATGGCGTCGTCGGGGCGCTGTCGGGCCAGTTCGGCGGCGAGGAACGCCTGGGATTCGGCGTCGGCAGCATCGCGGAGTCGCTTGGCCACCAACCGTGGGTCGTCCGTTCCGGCCGGGAACTCCCGCCGAAAAGCCTGCAGCAGGACACCGGCCCGGCTGGCCAGGTCGGCCGCGAGGGCGGCGTCAGTTCCCACGGCGCCGCCGGTGCGGTTCGTGCCGCTCGGGTCGTTTATGTCGTTCATGTCAAGTCCTCTCGCCGTGGCCCGCAGATCAGCCGTTGAACTGGTTCTGGGCAGCGCTTAGACCTTCGGTCAGCAGACACTCGACGGCGTCCGCGGCCCGCTCGATTGCCACCGCCACGTCCGGCTGCTGCGCGGTGTTGAACGGCTTGAGCACGTAGTCCGCCGGGTCCATTCGGCCAGGTGGTCGTTCGATGCCGATCCTTACCCTCAGGAAGTCGCCGCTGCCGAGCGAGCTCCGCATCGACTTCAGTCCGTTGTGACCGCCGTCGCCACCGCCGGCCTTGAGCCGCAGCACCCCGACTGGTAGATCCAGGTCATCATGGACCGCGATCACGGCGGTCACCGGCACCTTGTAGAAGGCGGCCAACGCCGCCACCGGCGAACCCGAGAGGTTCATGTAGGTCCGCGACTTGGCCAGCACCACGCGGTGGCCCAGGAGTCGACCTTCCACGGTCTCCGCATTCGCCCGCCGATGCCGCCGGAAGGTGCCCGACATCCGGCTTGCCAGCACATCCACCACCCGATAGCCCAGGTTGTGGCGGGTGTTCGCGTAGCCGGGGCCCGGATTGCCGAGCCCGACCACCAACCGAGGTTCGGACAACGGAGGTGTCACTCCTCGCTGTCGGCAGCGCCCTCGTCTGCGGATTCGTCCGCTTCCGCGGCACTGTCGGCCGCGGCATCCTCGGCGGCCGCGGCGGCGGCGGCGGCTTCCGCCTGCGCCTTCATCGCCTCCCGCACCTGCTCGAGTGCGGCCGCGATCGCGTCGTCGGCCTCCAGCTCATTGTCCTCATCGGAGAGGATTTCGCTCACGGCTGTCGCCACTGCCACCGGATCGAGTTCCTCCTCGATGGCCACCTGCTCGGCCTTGGCCATCGCCTGACCAAGCACCAGCCGCTCGCGCACCTCGCGCCGGGACAGCACCACCAGGTCGACGTGCTCGAAGGTCGATCTGATCGGATCGCGCTGCACGTCCCGAGGGGCCACCATCTGGGCTGGGGAGTCGGCCAGAGCGATCTCCAGCACCACCTTCGGCTGCTTCAACGCCATCATCAGATCGTGCGCGTCGAGGGAGAGGTGGATAACTTCGGTGTCGCCGCCATAGATCACCGCAGGCACCCGGCCGTCCCTGCGGAGCCGGCGGGCAGCGCCCTTGCCAAACTCGGTTCGGGACTCGGCGGACATTTTGACCTGGCTCACGACTGACTCCTCAACCGGTTCGACCGGCGGCGGGGACCCAACCGCCGGCACAAGCTCATCCCCGGTCGATCTGCGCCTCGCGTTCAAGGACTCGTCGATCACGGCGGCCGCTGCCGCCCTCGCCGGGACCCCGCTAGCCTACGCGACGCGCCCTTCGAGCCCGATACCCGGTCAGTCGAACAGCCGCGTGACCGAACCGTCGGTGAACACTTCCTGGATCGCCTGCGCGATCAGGGGCGCGATCGGCAGCACCGTCAATTTGTCGAATCGCCGCTCCGCCGGGATCGGCAGAGTGTCGGTGACCACCACCTCGGTGATCCCGGACGCCTGCAACCGCTCGGCGGCCGGCGGGCTGAGCACACCGTGAGTGGCCGTGACGATTACCTCCGCGGCCCCCTCCTCGAACAGGGTCTCAGCCGCCTTGGTGATGGTTCCGCCGGTATCGATCATGTCGTCCACGACCACACACACCCGGTCCTTCACGTCACCGACGACCTCGAAGACCTTCACCTCGTTGGGAACGTCAGGGTCGCGGCGCTTGTGGATGATTGCCAACGGGGAACCCAACACGTCAGTCCAGCGCTCCGCCACCCGGACCCGGCCGGCATCCGGTGACACGACGGTGATCCGATCGCGGTCCGCCCGACTGGCGACGTGTTCGCTGAGCACCGGTAACGCGAACAGGTGGTCCACCGGCCCGTCGAAGAATCCCTGGATCTGGCTCGTGTGGAGGTCGACCGCCATCAGCCGGTCGGCCCCGGCCGTCTTGAACAGGTCCGCCATCAACCGGGCGGTGATCGGCTCCCGTCCCCGGTGCTTCTTATCCTGCCGGGCGTAGCCGTAGAACGGGATCACCACGGTGATTCGCTTGGCGGACGCCCGCTTCAGGGCATCGACCATGATCAATTGCTCCATGATCCACTTGTTGATGTCCTGCATGTGGCTCTGCAGCACGAAGGCGTCGCAGCCGCGGACGCTCTCCTGATACCGCACGAAGATTTCCCCGTTGGCGAAATCGTAGGCCTGCATCGGAGCGAGTTCGGTGCCCAACTCCTTGGCCACATGCTCGGCCAGTTCCGGGTGCGACCTACCGGCGAAGAGTTTCATCTTCTTGAGCGGGGTCTGGACGATCTCAGTCACGTGGCCTCCACCAAGCTTGACGAACAACGGTCTCCATAATTCCGCTGGCGCTAGTCGGCACTGTCGGCGGGGGCTGCTTCCTGCCCCTGCGAGCCCGCGTCGGCGCCCGCGCCGGCCGCAGACCGCGCCGAGGCGGTGTCGGGTCGACGCCGCCCCACCCAGCCATCGATATTGCGTTGCCGAGCTCGACCGAGAGCTAACGCGCCGGCCGGCACGTCCTCGGTTATCACCGATCCGGCGGCCGTGTACGCCCCGTCACCGATGGTCACCGGCGCGACCAGCATCGAGTCGCTGCCCACCCGAACGTCGTCCCCGACCATCGTCCGGTGCTTCGCGACGCCGTCGTAGTTCACGAAGACGGTGGCCGCTCCGATATTGGATCCACTACCGATCTCGGCGTCACCCACGTAGGACAGGTGGGGCACCTTGCTGCCTTCGCCGACGATCGAGTTCTTGATCTCCACATAGGCGCCCGCCTTGGCGCCGGCGCGCAGCCGACTGCCCGGCCGCAGGTAGGTGAACGGGCCCACAGTGGCGTCCGGACCGATCTGGGCGGACTCGCAGTGGCTCCGCACCACCCTCGCCCCAGCTGCGACGTCGCAGTCGATCAATGTCGTGTCGGGACCGATCAGGGCAGCTTCACCGACCGTGCTGCCGGCGAGCAACGAACAATTGCGTTCGATCACGGCGTCGCGTCCCACCGCCACATCCGGGCCAATCCAGGTGGTGGCCGGATCCAGGATGGTGACACCGGACTTCATCAGAGCGGTATTGATCCGGTCGGCCATCAATCTACCCGCCTGCGCGAGTTGCACCCGGTCGTTGATGCCGTGGATCTCGTCGGGATCGGCTGCGATACAGGCAGAGACCCGCTTGCCCTCGGATCGCAGGATTCCCAGGACGTCGGTCAGATATTCCTCGCCCTGGGAATTGTCGGTCGATAGCTGGCCCAACGCCGACGACAGCGATCCAGCATCGAAGCAGTACATACCTGAGTTGATTTCGGCGATGGCGAGCTCCTCGGCGGAGGCATCCTTGTGCTCGACGATGCCCAGCACTGAACCGTCCACGGCGCGCACGATCCGGCCGTAGCCGGCGGGATCCTCGGCTACCGCGCTCAGCACGGTCGCCGCCGCCCCGGTGTCGACATGCTCGGCGACCATCGAGGCCAACGTCTCGGTGCCCAGCAGCGGCGTGTCGGCGGCAACCACGACCACAGGGCCCGACCCGGGCTGCACCGCCTGTGCGGCCAGCTCAGCCAGCGCGCAACGGACCGCGTGGCCGGTGCCGTTCTGCGTCTCCTGCACGGCGGTCAGGGCGCCGGGGGCGGCAGCCCTGAGGTACTCCTGCACTCGCAGACGCTGGTGACCCACCACCACCAGCACGTGCTCGGGTCCGAGGCCCGACACCGCCCGCAGCACGTGTCCTAGCAGCGGAATCCCCAGTACCTCGTGCAGGACCTTTGGGGTGGCGGACTTCATTCGGGTACCTTCGCCGGCCGCCAGGATGATCACGAGGGAGGGAGTCGGAGTGGACACGATGGCGAGTTTAGCCGTGCCTGTCCCGGCTAACGGCCAGCACCACACGACCCGGCTCCCCGCCGAGGACTCGAACCTCGAATACCAGGACCAAAACCTGGGGTGTTGCCGATTACACCAACGGGGAATGACTCCCGGCCATGTTACGGGGCCGCCGACACGGCCGGTGTCGCGGTCGGCCCGCCGACAATGCCCGCAGGAACCGGCAACTCCGTGATCGGGGCCGGCACCCCGAGCGCGCAGGTGTTCGGTGCCGGTTCACCGGCGAACCGGGCCAGCGCCCAATTCACCACCGCCGAGCCGGCCACGATAGAGGTGTCCTGGTGACTCACCTTGGGTAGCCACAGGCTCGCCATCGTCACGCCCTGGGCACACCAGCGGTTCTGCAGTACCGCATTGCTGCCGGCCAGCACGATGGTGTCTGCCTCACCCTGTGCCAGGAACATGGGCATCCCCTTCGGCGGTGGTGGTGGGGTTTCCTCCCGCACCGTCTGCGCCCACGCCTCATTCTGCAGCGGGTTGGCTGTGAACATCGGACCCGTGACCTGCTGCAGCACCAGACTCTGCAGGCCGCTGCCGAGGATGCATTTCTCCGTCAGCGCCGGCGCCTGGGACCGACCGACCGACGTAAGAGCTGACTCGAAGTCGCGGCCCGGATAGGCCGCCTGCCAACTGACCATCGCGTCGGCGCCGATCACCCAGCCGACGAGCTTGTCCCACTGCTCGTTCATAGTGACGGCCAACTCTGCGGCCGGCACCGCCGCCGCCACCGCTCGCAGGTTGAGTTCCGGCGCAATCGACGCCGCCAGATGCGCCGTCCAGAGGGCGGAATGGCCACCTTGGGAGGCGCCGTAGACGATCCAGTCCCGACTGGCGTCGGCGGCCGGGAAGGCCCGCGCCGCACGCACGCTGTTGACCACGTCTCGCGCCTCCTGACCGCCCACCAGGTAGCTCGACGGGCCGGGCATTCCGAGACCGGCGTAGTCAGTGGCGACCACTACCCAGCCCCGTTGCAGCGCTGGCTCGAGCCACCCGAGCTCGACGTAGGAAGTGGCCCGCGACGGTGCACATTGATCGCCGAGCCCCACCGTGCCATGCGCCCAGGCCAGGATCTTGCGGCCGCCGGATGGCGCTGGCGTTTCGGGCAGGAAGATCCGACCACTGACCGCGACCGGACGGCTTGCCGAGTCAGTCGAGGTGTAGACAAATCGGTAACCCTTACCCCCGACGACCGAATACTCCAACGGCTGGGATCGGATGATGCTCCCCGGCGCGGGCGGCACGGTGGCCGGTGCTGCGTAGAACGGCGACTGCGATGCCGCAGTCTCGTCCTTCGTGACAGTGGTCTCGGTCACCCGGAACGCAAGGTAACCCCCGGCGACGACCCCCACGACCAACGCCACCGCGCCGATCACTGCCAGGATGGCCACCCACACAGGCGTTCGTCGGCGCCTCACCTGCCGGGCGCCTTGAGCTGACTGGTTGGCCGCGCCACCGGCCGAATCGGGGGTCGCGCCGTCGGTTGGCTCCTCGGTACTCACCTATGACTCCTCCGCCAGTTCCAACCATTGATCCTCCAGCCGGGTCCGGGTGGCGGTCATCT
>JAUPKM010000581.1 GCA_030837445.1 Actinomycetota bacterium | reverse complement strand
GCAGCCGCCTCGGCATGAGCCGCCTCGGGGGCCGGGGGCGGTGGCGGTGCGGGTGCGGCGGCCGCCTCGGGTGCGGGCGGGGTGCTCTCGGCGGGATCCGGCGAGGGCGCGGGTTGCTGGGCGTCAGGTTCGGACATCGCTGTCTCTCAATCTCGTCGGGTCGATTGCGTCGCGGGCGAGCATTTGATACACGGTACCTCGCGGCTCGCGAGTTCGACGCAACCTCTACCTGTCAGCTGAAGTCGGGGCCGCCGGTGCGGGACCGCTTCAACTCGAAGAATCCGGGCGTCTGCGCGCACAGCACGACACCGTCCCACAGCAGACCCGCGGCCTCGCCCTTGGGTGCGGGGGAGACAACAGGACCGAAGAATGCGGTGCCGGCGACGTGGATTACCGGGGTGCCGACATCCTCCCCCACCGGATCCATCCCTGCGTGATGGCTGACTCGCAGGGCCGGATCCAGGGAGTCGTCGGTCATCGCCGAGATCAACTCCGGATCCAACCCCACCTCCGCCAGCGCCTCCGCGACCACTTCCGCGTCGGGACGTCGCTGCTGCAGGTGGATCCGCTCGCCCATCGCCGTATACAGCGGCAAGATAACCTCCGGCCCCGCACTCTGCTCGGCCGCGACGACCACTCGCACCGGCCCCCATCCCAGCGCCATCAATTCAACGAACTGCTCCGGGATCTGCCGCCCCTGATTCAGCACCGACAGGGACATCACGTGCCAGGCGACATCCAGCGGGCGCACTTCCTCCACCTCCAACATCCACCGACTCGCCATCCACGCCCAGGGACAGATCGGGTCGAAGTAGAAATCGACCTTGAGGCGAGCTGCGTCAACGGCGTCGGGAGGGGCTGCGCTCATATCCCCACCCTAGTGGCAGTGGTTGGATAGCGACCATGCCAGCAGAGAATCTGACCCGCGCGGAAGCCCAGTCCCGGGCGGCCATAGTCCACGATGTCAGTTACGGCGTCGAACTCGATGTGAGCACAACAGGTGCCACTTTCACCTCTCGCACGGTTGTGACCTTCGAGTGCTCCGAGCCGGGAGCAACGACCTGGCTGGACCTGATCGCGCCAGCGGTACGTTCGGTGACCCTGAACGGGACGGTGCTCGATCCGACCGAAGTATTTGTCGACAGTCGGATCACGCTCACCAACCTGGCCGCTCGCAACGAAGTGATCGTGTTGGCGGACTGCGCCTACATGACCTCCGGAGAAGGGCTACACCGGTTCCTCGACCCGGTCGACGGCGGCACCTACCTCTACACCCAATTCGAGGTCGCCGACTGTCGAAGGGTGATGGCGGTGTTCGAACAGCCCGACCTCAAGGCGCCGCTGCAGCTGACCGTCACTGCCCCGGACGATTGGCAGGTCGTCTCCAATCGCCCGACCCCCGATCCCGAGCCCGCCGGGGAGGGAGTCGCCCGCTGGAGGTTCACTCCCACCGCCCCACTGGCGAGTTACCTGTACGCGCTCATCGCCGGGGACTACTACATCGTGCGCGACGTGTACGACGGTGCCACCCAGTCGATCCCGTTGGCGCTACTCTGCCGCCGCAGTATCGCCGACAGCCTCGACGCAGACGAGATCTTCGACATCACCAGGGCAGGTTTCGCCTATTACGAGCAGGCCTTCGACTACCCCTACCCATTCGGCAAATATGACCAGGCCTTCGTGCCGGAGTTCAATTCCGGCGCGATGGAGAACCCGGGCGCGGTCACTTTCCACGAGGACCACTATCTGTTCCGTTCCCGTGTGACCGACGCCGCCTATGAGATGCGCGCCGAGACGATCCTGCACGAGATGGCCCACATGTGGTTCGGCGATCTCGTCACGATGACCTGGTGGGACGACCTCTGGCTGAACGAATCCTTCGCGGAGTGGGCGGCGCACCACACCTGCAGCGTCGCCACCCGATTCACCACCGCGTGGGCCAACTTCTCCAGCCAGCGCAAAGCCTGGGCCTACCGCCAGGACCAACTCCCGTCGACGCATCCGATCGCAGCCGACATGGTCGACCTCGACACGGTCTACCGCAATTTCGACGGCATCACCTACGCCAAGGGAGCCTCCGCGCTGCGACAACTGGTCGCCTGGGTAGGAGAGGACAACTTCCTCGCCGGGCTGCGGACATACTTCGCTCGGCACGCATATGGCAACACCCAACTCGACGATCTGCTGACGGCCCTGTCGGATGCCTCAGGTCGCGATCTGGAGAGTTGGGCGCGCAGTTGGCTGGGTACCTCCGGCGTCAACCTGATACGCCCGGATGTCGAGATCGATGCAGCTGGCCGGTATCGACGGGTGGTGCTCACGCAGGCGCCGCCATCCTCCCCGGAAGGCGTGGCACCGACGCTTCGCCAGCATCGGTTACGGCTGGGACTCTACGACAACGTGGCCGGTCAACTGGTTCGTCGGGATGTGCTGGAGCTGGACATCCACGGTCCTGCGACCGAGGTCCCGGAGCTGGTCGGGGTGCGCCAGCCGGATCTGCTGTTGGTCAACGACGACGACCTGACGTACGCCAAGATCCGGCTGGACGCCCGGTCGCTGGCGACCGCCATCCAGAGCGTCGGAACTATTCCCGACCCGCTGTCTCGGGCGCTGATCTGGGGAGCCGCCTGGGATATGACCCGTGACGCGGAGCTGCCTGCCGCCGACTTCGTCCAGCTGGTAGCCGCCGGCATCGGTACCGAGTCGGACGTCGGTGTGGTTGGTCAAGTCTTGCGTCAGGCGCAGGCCGCGGTGAATCTCTTTGCCACACCCGCCCACCGGGTCGCCTACACCGACCTGTTGGCGGCGGCCCTTCGCCGCGACCTTGACCGGGCCGCTGCGGGCAGCGACCATCAGCTGGCGTACCTGCGCGGCTTCATCTCGTTCGCAAGGACTGATGCCGACGCGGCGTTCCTGCGAGCGTTGCTGGACGGGCACGTCACCTTGGCCGGACTCGCGGTCGACACCGACGTGCGATGGGCGTTGGTCACCCGCTTGGTCGCCCTTAACGCCGCGGGCCAGGATGTCGTCGAGGCGCAACTCGCACTCGACGACACTGCGGCCGGTCGGCGTCGAGCCCGCGCGGCCACGGCGGCCCGGCCCGAGTTCGGCGCCAAGGATGCTGCCTGGACCGAAGCCCTCTGTGACGAGGATCTACCGAACGCCCTGTTGGAGTCGGTGATCTCCGGCATCATGCAGCCCGATCAGGGAGATCTAGTGGTGCCCTTCATCGAGCGCTACTTCGAGACGCTGCCGACAATTGCGACGAACCGCACCGCGGAGATCGGCCAGTTGATCATGACCGGCCTCTATCCAGGAATGGTGGTCGCGCAGTCCACGATCGATCGGACGGACGCGTTTCTGGCGACCCATCCGGACCTGCCCGGCGGCGCCCGGCGAACCCTGGTTGAGGGTCGCGACGGCGTCGCCCGAGCCCTGCGCTGCATCGAGCTCGACGGCCGCTGAAACGTCGAGGTCAGGCTCAGGCGGGTTCGTCGGTGAAGAGCGACCGCGGGTGCACCGCCTGGTCGCCGAGCAGGATGATGCCGTCGTGGATGCCGGCCGGAATATCGCCTACCGAGAACCGGGAACCCATGGTCAGCACAGCCAACCGGCAGCGGGAGTCGTCCAGCCAGCGGCGCGCGATGTGGCCCGTCACAATGTCCACCGTGGAGGCGTCAGGATCCACCGCGACCAACACCGAGTTGGCCGAGCTGGGCATCGCGGCGTGCAGCGCCTCAGCGGTGACCCGACCACGCGGCAATGAACCGACGTAGGCGCCGAACTCAAGGCCGCTGGTCTTCTCCGCGATATCGATCGCACGTTCCAGATCGCTGACCTGCTTGGGACTGAACTGTTCACCAGCGGCCACGAGCGCCTCCCAACTGCGTTGTTGCCGAATTTCCAGGTTCGGACGGCGAAATGGCTTCCGCTGATTGCCCACCCGCTGGGATGTCTCCGATCGCCTGGGAATCCGTGCGGCCGGCCGCTGGGATCGCTGCTTGCGACGCACCGCTCTCGACTTCCCGGGCCAGCACCGCGTCGACATCAACCGGCGAACCGTCGCCGAACCACACAGGCTTGTTGTGCCAGGGTTGGCCGGGCCGCCACCGTCCCGCCCTGGACCATTTCGGGCCGAGCACGATCGCCGAAACCAGCGCGACTACGAGCAGCGGAATGCCGACCAGCAGCGCCAGCAGTGCGAGCGTGCCCGGACTCTGCGAGGCGTCGGAGGCGGCCGTGAGCACAAGGAGTTCCACGCGCCCTACCGTAGCGACTCAGCCGCCACCTCGCGTGGCCGATCCGGGACATCGTTGGACCCTCCGACCGACCGGTCAGCCACCCACCGCTGCCACCAACCGTCGGAGGTACTCGGACTTCATCAGATCCTCCAACAGCACGGCGTGACCTTCGGAGTCCGACAGCGGCAGTCGCCAGTTGGGATACTCCTGGTCAGTCCCGGGCTGGTTCTGCGATTGCAGGTCGCCGACGGCATCCGGCAACGCGATCGCTATCAGGCGACACGGCGACGACGCCACGAGCCGGTGCAACGCCACCACCATCTCCGGGATCCGGGCGCCCGGTCGCAGCAGCCCGCGTTGTTCAAGATGCGCCCGCCACGCGTGGATCTCCTGTTGGTACTCCGACCACTCCAGTTCGTAGGGGCGCGCCAGCAGGCCGAGATCGTCGCGAAGGTCCACGTGGGCGCCGGCCAGATAGGCCGCAGTCGGTGGTAGATCGTGCACAGTTACCGACACCATCGTCGAGCCCCGCCACTGCTCCACCGGTTTGATGACCTCGCCATCGCGCTCGAACCAGAGCACCGAGGTACCCAGGATCCCGCGATCATCGAGCAGTTGGTGGACCCACTTCTCAACCGTTCCGAGGTCTTCACCGATCAGCACCGCACCCGCCCGATGGGCCTCCAACACCAGGATGTTCACCAGCGCCTCATGGTCGTACTTGACGAAGGTTCCTGCGTACGCAGGCATCCCCTCCGGCACCCACCAGAGCCGGAAGAGGCCCAGCACATGGTCGAGCCGCAGTGCGCCGGCATTGCGCAGCACAGTGCGCAGCATGTCGCGGAACGGCAGAAAGGCGTGGTCGGCGAGTGAGTCCGGCCGCCAGGGCGGCTGCGACCAGTTCTGACCCATCTGGTTGTACATGTCGGGCGGCGCACCGACCGTGACACCGCGCGCGAGCACGTCCTGTAGCGCCCAGGCATCCGCGCCGTGCGGGTGCACCCCAACCGCTAGGTCGTGCAGAATCCCCAATCGCATTCCGGAGGATTTCGCCACCGCCTGGGCGTGCGCCAACTGGGTGTCGGTGATCCACTGCAGCCAGCAGAAGAACTCCACCCGATCGGCGAGCCGCTGGCGCTCGATCTTGACTGCGGGCGATGCCGGATCCTGCAGCTCCCAAGGCCAGTCCTCGAAGTCCTGTCCGTACCGCTCCACCAACGCGCACCAGGTCGCGAAGTCGCGCAAGCCATCACCTTCGGCCTTGCGGAAGGCGTCGTACTCTGCCTGCCGACCAGGACTGCGTTCGATCCGGGCGACGATCTCCAGCGCCTCTCGTTTGGCCTGCCAACAGGAGTCCCGGTCCAGCAGGTCGGCACTGTCATTGTTCCCCGCCGCCTCGGCGCCGATCCGCCTGATCAGCGACCGGTCGTCGTCATCCAGGTAAGCGAACTCTGCGACGTCCTCGACCCGGACGTAGAGCGGATTGGCGAACCGCCGGGTCACCGGAAGGTACGGTGACGGAGCCATCGGAGCGGTCGGCTCGCTGGCGTGCACCGGGTTGATCTGGACGAAGTCGGCGCCCAGTTGATGGCCGCTCCAGGCCGCAAGGTCAGACAGGTCGGACAGATCGCCGATCCCCCAGGAGCGTCGCGACCGCAGCGAATACAACTGCACGGCGAATCCCCAGCCGTGACGATTCTGCAGCGACTTCGGCAACTCCAGCCGGTCCGGCGCCACCACCAGCGGAACCGAGGCACGCTTGCCCCTACTCTCGGCTTTCAGCTGGTGCCAACCCAGCGGCAGGTCGCGTGGCAATTGAAAACTGGCCTCGCCCACCAGCCGTCCGTCTACCTCCTCGGCCGGCGAGTTGTTCTCCACCTGCAGCAGATCATGCCGAATACCGCCATCTTCCAGCTCGATCCACATCCCGACCGGATCGCCATCCCGCACGTGCACCCAGGTAACGGCGTGCGCACTCTGCGGCGTGACGAATACCGGCGGCAGCATCCGCCGCCAATGGGCCAGCCTGCGTTCCTCCAACGCGGTCAGGCAGGAGGTCGGAGTCGACGCATCGACCCCGAACGCAGACAGCACCGCCTGCACTGTGACCGCGGAGATCTGTCGAAGCTCCTTGCTCTGGTCGAAGTACTCGGTCGCCACCCCGCAGGAGTTCGCCAACGCCTGCAGCTCCGGGAACACCGGGACCATCGGCGGAGCGACCAGCACCTGGTCCTCGGCGACTACCAGATGCTCGGTCGACGGTGCGCCCACGGCCGGGCCTCCTCCAGCTCGGCGGCGAGTGCGATCAACAACCGTTCGGCCCCCATCCGGGCGGCGAACTGCACGCCGATCGGCAACCCTTGGTCCGTCCAGTTGAGCGGGATGTTGATCGACGGCTGACCGGTCACGTTGTAGATCGCGGTGTAGCCGGCCCAGTCCTTCTGAGCCTCGAAATCAGCGTCCGGGTCCTCATCATCGCGCAGGGCCCCGACCAGGAACGGCGGTGCGCTGGCGGTTGGGCTCAGCACTGCGTCGAACGGTTCCATGGCGATGATCGCCTGCCGGGCGATCCCACGCATCGTGTTGACGGCCGCGGCCAATCGGCCCGAAGGCACCCGCCGGGCGCGCTCCCGGAGCATGGCGGTCAACGGCCGGAGTTGCTGCTCGACTTCCGGCGGCAGCGGCAGGCTGTCGGCCAGCGAAGCCCACACCACTTCGAATTCAGCCACCGCACTCGTCGGGATCGGCGCGGGTATCTCCACCACCTCATGGCCGAGTTCCAGCAGCAGTTCGACGGTGTCGGCCACCGCCGCCAACACCTCCGGCGACGGGGCCACGTCA
This sequence comes from Actinomycetota bacterium, assembly GCA_030837445.1. Taxonomy (GTDB): domain Bacteria; phylum Actinomycetota; class Actinomycetes; order S36-B12; family UBA10799; genus JACJWR01. Next base: position 3,067 of record JAUPKM010000581.1, on the reverse strand, counting down.
GCCACCACGGGGGTGGTGAAAACGCCGATCCGAAGGCGCCCGGGATCGGCACCGGCGGCAGAGAGAAAGGTGTCCTCCGGCGGCGGCGCCCGGAACGGGTCGCCCACAAACGACACCGCCTGGACATCCAGCAGCGCGGCAGCGTCCCGCACCGTCCGGGCCAACGGACCAATCACTGCGAGGTCCCCCACCCCGTAGCCCGACGGGCCATTGCTGACCCGACCGCGGCTGGGTTTCAGCCCGACCAGCCCGCACACCGACGCGGGCAGCCGAATCGAGCCGCCGCCGTCGCTGCCCTGGGCGATCGGGGCGAGTCCGGCGGCCACCGCCGCGGCCGCACCGCCGGAGGAACCGGCCGCCGACCTCGTCAGATCCCACGGGGTACGAGCGGGCGGAGCGATCTCAGGTTCGGTGTAGTTGGGGAATCCGAACTCGGGGGTGTTGGTCTTGCCCGTGAAGACGAGGCCGGCGGCCCGCATCGCCGCCACGGCATTGTCGTCGTACGGAAATGTCAGCACGACTCCGGCGCTACCGAAGGTGGTCGGGACACCGGCCACAGAATCCAGATCCTTGATCGGGCAGACCACCCCCAGCAGCGGCGACCTGCCAGCCAGATCCTTGGCCGCCACCAGAGCATCGGCCGCCCGCGCCATCTCCAACGCGAGCTCCGGGGTCAATCTGATGAACGCCCCGACGGCCGGACCGTGCTCCTCGCTACGCACCAGGTAGTGCTGCGCGAGTTCGACCGAGGAGACCTCCCCGCGACGGATTGCCGCACCCTGTTCAAGTGCCGTGAGGTCGTGGAGTTGGGCCATGTCAGAACCCTAGGGGGTGACTCGGCTGACGTGCAGCCGTCGGCCCGGGTTGGTCAGGAACGGTGCCTGTTTCGGTCCCGGCGCCCCTTGACCATCAGCACCCCGCCACCCACCACTATCCCGATGATGTGCGACACCAACAGGGCAACGATCAGCGGCGCCTCCGCCTGGAAGAACACGAAGTTGACGTTCACCTGCTGCCGGTTCGCGAGCAGGAAGATCACCAGGTAGACAACGAGCAGACCCCACAAGGTGGGCCGAATGTAGCGGAACATGCTCCGAGAACTGGGCCGCTTGCCGAATACCTCGACCTTCGCCTCCCCTTCAAAAGCGGGGGGTTTGTCGGCCGCGCCGCCGAGGACCGGATCGTTCATCGTGACCTCCAAAACCAGACAGTGCTTGTCGGGGACCGTGTTCCGCGTCACGGCCGGTCACCAGGTTACCGCTGACGATGACGGGGGCGCCTAAGATCGCGACGAGGATCTGACTGCTTCGGAGCGGACGACTCCGTGGACGACGAACGGGAGGACGAGGTGGCTTCGCGGCTGACGCAGCTGGTAGCGGTGCCGTCCGCGGACCCGACTCCGGCCGACGCCGACTTCTGGGCGAATGTCTGGAAGTGGTTCCTCGGCGTTCCGCTGCAGATTCTGATCATCGTGGCAATCACAACGGTGACGATCGTCGTGCTGCACCGGCTGATCAACAAGACCGTCGAGAAGTTGGTCGTCTCGGCCGCGAAGCGGGAGGACCCCGCCGGCGAAGGGGCGGCCCACCGGCGGGCGTCCAACACCTCCGACCTCAGTGACATCCTGCTGTCCCAGCGACGGGCCCAGCGGGCGCACGCCATCGGCTCACTACTGCGTAGCGTCGTGACGGCCATCGCCGCCGGGATCGGGCTGCTGATGATCCTGCCGATGCTCGGCATCAACGTCGGGCCCCTGCTCGCGAGCGCCGGCGTGCTCGGGGTCGCGCTCGGGTTCGGTGCCCAGAATCTGATCAAGGACTACCTGTCCGGCATCTTCATCGTGCTCGAGGATCAGTACGGCGTCGGCGACTTGGTGGACCTCGGCAGCGTCGTCGGCACCGTCGAGGAAGTGACGCTGAGGGTAACGCGACTACGCGACCAGACCGGCGTCGTCTGGTATGTGCGCAATGGCGAGATCCTGACCGTGGCGAACAGGTCGCAGGGCTGGACTCTGGCGATCGCGGATATTCCGGTTGCCGCAACCACAAACCTGGAGCTGGTCCGTGCAACCGTGAACCAGGTGGCCGAACAGATGATGGCCGACCACTCACTGGACGAGTCCCTACTCGACACTCCCCGCTATGTCGGGGTCGAGTCGGTGTCCGGTGAGGCCATCTTCATCCGGGTGGTGGCCAAGGTCGCCCCGGAGCAGCAACTGACGGTCAGCCGCACCATGCGGGAGCGTCTCAAGGTCGCGTTCGACGATGCTGACATCACCATCCCGGTCGTCACCCGGCTACCGGGTCAGACACCTGGGACAGGTGGCGGGACCCCCGGCGCGGGTAGCCCGGGCGGGGGCGGCGCCGGCGGTAGCCGACCCCGGTAGTTGCTCCCCTCCTCCGCCAGCTCGGCGGTCAGGGTGCGCCTCGACTCCCAACCCGCGAGAATATCCGCATGTCGTCCTCCCAGTTGCCCGTCAACCCCCAGCCGCAACCGCGAAGGGCACTGGTGACCGGCGCAACCGGCTACATCGGCGGTCGGCTCGTGCCCGAACTCCTCGACGCGGGCTTCCACGTCCGAGTGCTGTCCCGACACCCCGAGCGTCTCCGGGACTTGAGTTGGTACCCCGACGTCGAGGTGTTCCAGGGCGACGCGGGCGAACCAGATGCGGTGCGGGCTGCCCTGGCAGGAACCGATGTCGCCTACTACCTGCTGCATTCGTTGCAGTTGGGGGACGGCTTCGCCGAAGTTGAGCGCAACCTCGCCCGGCTCTTCGCAGCGACGGCCCGCGACGTCGGGGTTCCCCGGATGGTCTACCTCGGCGGTCTGACCCCAAGTTGCCCGCCCGAGCAGCTCAGCGAGCACCTACGCTCTCGCGCGGAGGTCGGCGACATTCTGCGTGGCAGCGGCGTGCCGACGGCCGAACTACGCGCGGCGGTGATCCTCGGGTCCGGCTCGGCGAGCTTCGAGATGCTGCGCTACCTGACCGAGCGACTGCCTGCGATGGTCACCCCACGCTGGGTGAAGAACCGAATCCAGCCGATCGCGATCCGCGATGTGCTGCGCT
>JAUPKM010000580.1 GCA_030837445.1 Actinomycetota bacterium | reverse complement strand
GCCAGGTCGTAGTGGACGACGGCCTGGAAGTTCTCCTGCAGGTTCACCCCTTCGGAGAGGCAGTCGGTGGCGACCAGGACGTGCTGGCCCGGGGTGGCGGCGAGTTCCTCGATGCGGGCGACCCTTTCGGCGGGGGGCAGGGTGCCGGTGACGGCGCGGACGGTGACCTTCTTGCCCAGCGCCGCGCCGAGTTGCTCGGCCACGTAGTCGGCGGTGTCGATGAACCGGCAGAACACGATGGGGCTGAATCCGTCGGCGAGGAGTTCCTTGACGTTCGTGACCAGCACGGTGACCTTGCGGTCGGGTTTGCCTTCGAGTTTGAGGGCTTCGGCCCGGAATGCTTGCAGCCGGCGCGCTTTCGCATTTCCGTCCTTGGCGTCGGTGCTGTCGGTGTCGGCGCCGGGGGTGGTGTCGGCGGCTTCCAGGGCCTCGTCGTCGGCGAGGTCGAGCACGACGGCCCGCCCGATCGCGTCGGCCTCCTCCGGGGTGTCGGCGGCGACGGTGGCCGCGCGGGTCTGCAGGGTCTGCGCCGCCGCGCGCGGGGAGGAGGCGAGCGCCCGCAGCAGTGCCAGCGCGGACCACCAGTTGACCCGGCGGGCCAGGCCGCCCTCGCCGGTGCGCACGGTCTCCCGGGCGTAGTCGAGGACTTTGGTGAACAACGCGTGGTATTCCGGGCTCAGCGAGTAGGGCACCTCGGCCGAGAGGCGGTCCTTGGGGAACGGGGTGTCCTCGTCGAGGTAGCGGCGGATGTCCACCCGGCGTCGCTGCACGAAGTGTTTGGCGAGGTGTTCCCGGTCGGCTTTCTTCTCCAGGTCGACGTTGGCCAGTTCGGGTTTCAGCAGGCCCAGCAGGTTGCGGAAGGCTTCGTCCTTGCCGCTGTGCGGGGTGGCGCTGGCCAGGATGAGGTGGCGGGTGGGGTCGGCGGCCAGGTCGCGGATCAGTTCATAGCGCTGGGTGCGACCCGATCCGCTGCTGGTGGAGTCCGCGACGCAAGTGTGCACCTCGTCGACGATCACCAGGTCCGGGCAGGTGCGCAGGAACTCGTGGCGGCGACGCGCGCTCTTGATGAAATCGGTGGACACCACGGTGATCGGGTATCGCTCGAAGATGGACTCCGCGCCGATGAGTCCGCGTTCCAGGCGGCGAACCGTGCTGGGCAGCACCAGTTCGGCCTCCAGGCCGAACTTGCCCCTAAGTTCGCCCTGCCACTGCTCGGCCAGCGCCGGACTGCACAGCACCGTCAGTCCGCGGGCGTCACCGACCTTGAGCAGTTCGGTGGCGACCAGGGCGGCCTCGATGGTCTTGCCGATACCGACGTCGTCGGCGATCAGCAGGCGCACGACGTCCTGGCGCAGCGCCATCATCAGCGGCACCATCTGGTAGGCGCGCGGTTCGACCGCGATCGAGGCCAGGCTGCGGAACGGGCCTGCGGTGGAACGGAATCCGATCCGCAGCGCACTTCGCAGCAGCGATGCGCTCAGGTGGTCGCCGAGGTCCTCGGCGCGCGGCGGCGGGAATGACGCCGGGCTGACCCCCTCACTGGCGAGCACCCCGGCGATGTCGTCGTCGATGCCGCCGATGGGTCGCAACACCAGAAAGTCGTCGGTGCTCTCGGGCAGCACCACCCACTCCCGGCCGCGTGCCGTGACCAGATTTCCCGGGGCGAATCCCACCGCGTCTACACCCTTCCCTCGCCGAACACATAGGAGTGCTCCCGCACCCGGGCCAGCCAGTCCTCGCCGGGATGCAGTCGCAGCACCGACCAGCCTGCGTCGTTGAACAGGACCTCGACCTCATCGGCGTCCGCCGGGGTGGACTCCTCGACGAACACCGCCAGCGCCGAACCGTCGGCGCTGAAGGCGAAGTCGGGGCGTACCGTCGCTGTGGCCACCGGGTGCCCGATGTTGTCGGGGAGGGCGAACTCGTGCCGGATCAGCAGGTCGACGAACTCCCGTTGCAGGTCGGATTCGCACCGGGCCTTGAGATCCGCGGCCCGGTCGCCGCGCGGCTCATCGGCGGTGGCCGGCACCGTCACCGCGTCCGCGAGGCGCAGCAACAGGTCGCGGATCGCGTGCCGGTTGATCACCGCGTGGTCGGTTTGGTTGCCGTACGACAGCAGGCAGTCGTAGCAGGCCTTTTCGCAGCGTTCCCGGGCTCCCTTCGCGCTGCCCAGGTCGGTGCCGTCGGGACCGAAGTGCATGATCCCCAGCGCCGCGGCGGCGACCCTGGCCAGGGCGTCCGGTTCGGTGTGCAGCCGCCGCAGCACCCCGGCGCCGCCCTCGGCCGATTCGGTGAACAGCATCCGGCCACGTCCGTCGTTGTCGGGCAGCGCCTCGCTGGACAGTTCGGAGTCCTCAAGCTGGAACTGAGCTTCGATGCCGCGCTCCAGCGCGTAACGCAAGCTGGTGGACACCTCGTCGGCGACGGGGGTGTCGAGACGCACGACCAGAATGTTGCGGGTGTCCTCGACGTAGGGGATGACTTTGTGCTTTGACTGTGCGTCCGCGGCGTCATCGAGGGAGTCGTCCTGGGGCGTGGCGTCCACCGCGTCCCGCTCGGAGAGCCAGTTGCCCTTGACGGTGTCCAGCCAGTACCCAAGGTC
>JAUPKM010000579.1 GCA_030837445.1 Actinomycetota bacterium | reverse complement strand
ATGAACGTGTGACTGGCATGCATGAGCATCGAACCGGGACCGAGGAATACCGCCGCTGAGGCGTAGAGCAACGCCAACGGCTGGTTGCCCAGGAACGGGTTGACGCGCGCGACGCCGCGGGCGGTATCGCGGGCGAGGACGGCGAACATGGCCAACCCGGCTGCGATGAATGCCAGGTTGCCGAGGGTGTTCAGCGGCTCACGAAGGAGTCCGCCGGACACCCGCTCGCACCACCGGGAAACCTCTCCCACAGCCTGTTCATTGGCCGCCGGGGACCACCAGCCAAGGGTCCCACCGATAATGAACAGCACCGCGAAGACGGACAGAGCCGCGACCGCGATGATCAGCGGGCGATATGCAGGGCGCACCTACCCGACAGTCGAGCTTGGCTCAGCTCTCGTCGACCTTCGCCTGCTCGTCGGCCTCCTTGGCCGCGGCCTTGATGTCCTGCGCCACCACATCGTCCACGGCAGACTCGACCACCCGGTTGGCCTTGTCCAGCGCCTTGCGAATCTTCAGAACACCCGGATCGGAGACGAGCACGATGATGCCGGAGTGTCCGGGAAGGATGGCGTCCTCTAGATCATTGGCGAGTTCGCTGCGGTGGTGCAGTTCACGTAATTTGCCGGTGGCCGCACCGGCCGCGCCTAGCACCAGCGCACTACCGATGATGGATGGCGGGAAGATCACACCGAGCGCGACGCCGCCGATTGCGCCCCACGCGAGGCCCCGGCCGGTGCTGTGGTCGGTGGCCTTCTGAATCTCGAGCTTCCCGTCTGATCCCCGCTTGACGACAACCGCGCTCTCGATTTCCAGAGTCCGGCCATCCTCGATCGACTTGAGGAACTCATAGGCCGTCCAGGCAGCGTCGGTGTCATCAAAGTCGGCCACCACGAGTGTGTAACCACCGTCACTGAGGGCAACCGCCTCGAGGTTGACATCTTCATCGACCGCGAGGTCCTGGTCGGTGTTCTTTTCGTCTGCCATGGCTGCTCCCTCTGTGAACGGAACGGCCCATGCAACGCTCGGAGCGTGGGCCGCGGACTCATTTCGAGGCAACAATAGCGCGGCGGTCTATCCCGGCCGGAACCACCGATCCTGCTGTCCTCGGACGCGTCCTCATGCCAGGATCTTGGCCATGCATCTGGTCGTGCTCAACTGGATCGGGCTGGTCGTCAGCACCGGCCTGGGCATCGCCGTTGGAATCCTGCTGCTCAAGTACTTGAGTCGCCATGAGTTGCCGGATGAACCCGAGACCCAGGCGCAGGGGTTCCTCACCGATGCGTTGGCTTACGTCAGCGGCGTTCTCGGAATCATGCTGGGCCTGCTGCTGTTCTTCTCGGTGCAGGTCTTCGAGGACGCCTCGGCGAGCGCCAAGGACGAGGCGCTGTCCCTCGTGGATGTGTACGAGAACGCCGACTACTTCCCAGTGGCCCCCGCGGACCAACTGCGACGCGACTCGGTCTGCCTGATGCGGTCAGTCGCGACCGACTCCTGGGTCGCCGCTGAAGCGGGCGATCTCACCGGCGACGAGAACACTGCGGCCTGGGCTGCCGTTGTACGCAAGGCCATCGAGAAGTTACCTTCCCACAACAACGTCCAGGCCGAGGCGCAGAAGGCCGCGATGGACTCATTCCAGAAGGCCCAGAGCGCGCGCCAGAGCCGCATCCTGAGTTCGGTCTGGGAGCTGCCGACGATCGTCTGGCTAGTGCTCGATCTGGGTGCATTCGTCTTCGCGGGGCTGGTGATCCTGAGCCTGCCGGGACGTCGCCGTACTGCCTTTGTGCTGATAGGCGCCTGCCTGTTGTTCACAATGGGAGTGGTCGGGGCCTTGAGCATGTTCGCCACCCCGTTCACCCGGCTGGGCGTCTCCGTGCAACCGACTGCCATCGAGGGCTCACTGATCCGACTACAGGGCACCTACCCCCAACAGGATTGGAGTGACTGCGCCCGCTTGGCCGAGTCCGTCGAAGGGTGAGGCCGTCGCCTTCGGGTTGGGATCGATCTCAGCGCTCCTCGCCATCGCAGCTACTGCAGCAGCTCAGTGGGGTCTCCCACTAGAGAGCAGCCGCTCCTGACCGGCACTTCCCAGCAACTACTTGTGGCAGGCCGATGAACCTGAATCGGTGAAAGCGCCGTTGCCGGGGTAGTCGGCTCGAACAAAGCGCCAGTCGTAGGAGGCGCCCTTGAGGGTCAATTCCAGGTATCCCAGGGTGTCACCGTTAACCGTTTGAGAGTGCGGGCCCGCATTGATGGAACGGAATTCCTTGCCGCCGGTGCCGACTACGAACTGTCGGACGCCGTTCGCTGGATCCGCAGCTCCGGCGGCGTTGCGGGGTACCTGTCGTTCGTAGTTGTGGTCGTGCCCTGATAGGACAACCTCTGCCTTGTGCTGGTTCAGCAGGCTCCAGAACGGTTGCATACCGCCGTCGTCCCCATGCGAACCACTTGAGAAGCGGGGCTTGTGCCAATAGGCCATCGTGCAACTCTTCGTGTTGGCGGCGAGATCCGCCTGCAGCCACGCCAGTTGCCGAGTGCCGCATTCCTTGCCGACACATTCGGAGTTCAACGCGACAACGTGCCACCCACTCGCTGCGCTGTCGCCGGTGTTGTAGGAGTACCAGCCGTCACCGCGAACTCCAGCAGGTCCGGAGTTAACGCCGACTCCGTTGAAGTAGTCGAAGTAGCCCTTCCCGGAGCCTTCATGGTTGCCCATGACGGGGGCGACCTTGGAATTCAGCCGACCCCAACTCTTGTCGTAGGAGCCCATGAAGTCCGCGTAGGCGCCGTCGTTGTACTGAATGTCGCCGAGCGGCAACACCTTGTCGGTGCGACTCCAGTTGCTGAGGATCTTCTCGGACACCCACCACTGTCGGCATGTGGCGCTCTTGCCCGATCCGCTTCCAAGCGCAGGTGTCCCCGCCGGACACGCGATATCGCCCGCGGCGGCCAGGACGGCGTCGCCGGGCTGATTCGGAACAGGGGTCGGCGTCGGCGTCGGGGTCGGCGTCGGCGTCGGGGTCGGCGTCGGGGTAGGGGTAGGGGTCGGGGTCGGCGTCGGGGTCGGCGTCGGGGTCGGCGTACTCGCGTTGCCAAAGCCGAACCAGTTGATGTTGACGAAGTCGACGGCGCCAGTTCCACTCTGCATCACGAGATACACCTCGTGCACTCCTGTCACCCTGCGGGACAGCGTCGCGGTTTGCGTCTGCCAGACCTGCCAGCCACCGGTTGGAGATGCCGCAACTGTGCCGATCAGTTCCCCGTTCGGACCACCCAAGCGGACTTGCACATCGCCGTTGACCGTCGAACCATTCGCGACTCGCAAGTCGACCTTGCTGAATCCACCGGTGCCGAAGTCAACCCGCTGGTAGGCGGCCCAGTCACCGCTTGCGGCCCAGGCGATATTCCGGCCGCCGCCAACATCGGTTGTCGGCTGAGCCTTCACTCCCGATTGAGAGTCGTAGTCTTCTGCCTCAATCCGGCTGCCGGCAGGTTTCGCGGCAGGCCCGGGCAGTGCGGACTCAAAAACTCGGACGTAGTCCACCGACATGCTCTGTGGAAACTGCGTCGTCGCGTCGGGCGATCCAGGCCATTGCCCACCCACGGCGACATTGAGCAGCAGCGAGAAGTTGTGGTCGAATACCCACCGCGACCCGACAGGTATGTCGGACTTGGTGGCACGATGGAACGGCTTGCCGTCAAGGAGCCAGGTGATGCTGTTGGCGTCCCACTCAATCGCGAAGTTGTGGAAGTCGCTCGCCAGCTTCTGGCCGTCGGGCAACGTGGTCGATCCGACTATTCCGCAGCAGCCAGAGTAACCGGGACCGTGGATGTTCCCGTAGGCCGTTCCGGGCTCCTTCCCAATGTTTTCCATTACGTCGATCTCACCGCTGTTCGGCCAACCTGCGGTTCGGAAGTCCGACCCAAGCATCCAGAAGGCCGGCCAGATCCCCTGTCCTTCAGGTACTCGGATGCGGGCTTCGACCTTGCCGTACTTCTTGTCGAACTTGCCTTCCGTGATCAGCCGGGCGGAGGTATGCGAACACGGGCCATTCCAGCAGGTCCGCCCGTCGCCCCCGGCTTTCGCCGTGATCCGGAGCTGGCCGGTGCCGGTCAGCGCGGAGTTGTCGCGTGAGTCGGTGTAGTACTGCAACTCCTGGTTGCCCCAGCCCCAGCCACCCTGTTCCGCGGTCCACTTCGTTGGATCGGCTGCGGCCCCTGCCGGCCCATCGAATTCATCGCTCCACACCATCGACCAGCGCGCGTCACCGCCCGGGGTCGGCGTAGGCGTCGGCGTCGGCGTCGGCTTTGGAGTGGGCGTAGGCGTCGGCGTCGGCGTGGGCTTTGGAGTGGGCGTAGGCGTCGGCGTCGGCGTGGGCTTTGGAGTGGGCGTCGGCGTCGGCGTCGGCTTTGGAGAGGGCGTCGGCGTCGGCGTCGGCTTTGGAGTGGGCGTCGGCGTCGGCGCGGCCAGGTTGGGGATCGCGGCTCCCCTGACTCCAAACTGGAATCGGTCCAGATTCACATAGTCACCAGCGAAGCCCGACGTGAAGACGGCGTAGAGCTTGTGAATGCCGGTCACGTTTCCCGCGTTGGAAGGAACCTGCCGGTAGGTGCTCCACCCGCCAGTGCTCCCTAGAGCAAAGCTGCTCACAAGTGGCCCCGAGGGGGAATCCACCCGGAAGGAAATCAGGCCAGAGCCGCTCGAACCGCCAGCAACCAATGAGTAGGCCTGGAACGGTCCGCCAGCGCCGAAGTCGACGTTCCCGTACTGGAGCCAATCGCCATTGCCCAGGCCTCCGACGTGGCCGCCTTCCAGCAGACCACCAGTGTTTACGGCTGCTGACTCAGCTTCGATCGGGCTGTATGCGGACCGAACGCCAGGGGTCGGCGTCGGCTTGGGGGTCGGTGTCGGCTTGGGGGTCGGTGTCGGTGTCGGCTTGGGGGTCGGCGTCGGTGTCGGCTTGGGGGTCGGCGTCGGTGTCGGCT
>JAUPKM010000578.1 GCA_030837445.1 Actinomycetota bacterium | reverse complement strand
TCGGTGCGCCGACCTCGTACGCGTCGGGGTACATGAGCGCCCACCGCACGGTGGCGTCGTCCCAGTCCTTGATGACCGAGTTGACCTCGCCGCCGACGTACTGGATCGGCTTGCTGACCAGAGGCAGCAGCTGCTCGAGCGCATCGAACACCGACTGCCCGGTGGAGCGGGACGCGGACGCATCGGTCGGGGCGGGGGACGTCACCCGACGAGGATACCCAGCGTCCCGCAGGCCCGCCCGCCCGCGACCTTGAGGTTGGCGCGAATCGGCCACCCCTTCGGCACCGCCAAACTCAAGCAGGCCGACTGCACAGGCGGAACACGTACGGTCTGGCGGCCACAGACGGCCGGAGGAGCGAGCCCGCCGCTTGGCAGATCCGCATGGTTTGCGCATGCGTGAGATCGATCGCCATGTCCGAGACGTTGCCGCCCGTCGGGCCGGGCTGATCACGATGTCAGAGGCCCTCGCCGCAGGGGCTGCTCGCGACGCCCTTCACGGTGACGTCCTCGCTGGCCGGGCGCATCGCGTACACCGAGGCGTGTACCTGGTGCCGGAGGCCGCCGGAACCGATCAGCTCCGGAGTGAACGCGCCGCCCAACTGCATCTGGGACCGGAGTCAACACTCGTACTCGCTTCAGCAGCACGCATCCACGGGATTCAGGGGCCGCTTGGCCCGCGCGTGCCCCAAGTGTCGGTCCCACCCGGGCTTGAGAAGCGGCAGCGTTCGGGCATCGAGCTCCACTTCTGGGCCATTCCCGACGAGCAGCGCTGCACGGTGGGCGGACTCACCGTCACGACGGTCGCGCGCACACTGGCAGACCTCATGCGTCTCCTCCCACGCATGCAGGCGGTAGCGAGCTTGGATTCGGCGCTGCACCTTGGCCTGGCCTTGCCCGAGGACGTGCTCACGGTTGCCTCACTCATGCGTCGCCGCGTGCATTGCGTCACGGGAAGGAGGCACCTGAGCGAAGGAAGGCTTGGCGCCCAGTCCCCGCTCGAGACCCGCGTCCGACTGCGTGCCAGCGAAGGTGGTTGGGCACCCGATGCCCTGCAGGTCCCTGTCCTCGACGAGGCCGGCATCCTGCTCGGGTATGGAGACATGGGCTACCGGCTCCCCGATGGGACGTGGCTGATTGTGGAGGCAGACGGCGCGAGCGTGCATGAGTTGCCCCAGGCACTTCTTCATGATCGTCGGCGTCAGAACGCCTTTCTCAACGCGGGAGTAAGGAGCGTCATCCGCTTCGCGTGAGAGGACACGCTGGCAGCAGCTGCTGTCCCGACTGTGCTTCGATCCGCGCTCGCCAAGACTGGGTGGCGCCCGAATCGGCCTTGAGCCTTGCGGCGGTCGCGACGCCGAGCGACGCCGCCAAACTCAAGATGGGTGAGTGGGCTAGGCCCCGGCGCGCACCGCATGCAGGCGTACGTTCTGCAGCAGGCCGATCGCTATCCACGTGGCCATCATCGACGTGCCTCCGGCCGACACCATGGGCAGGGGAATCCCCGTGATGGGCATGATCCCCAGGGACATGCCCACGTTCTCGAACATCTGGAAGGCCAGCCACGCAACGATGCCAGTCGCGACGAGGCGCCCGTACAGGTCGTCGGCCCGATACGCGATCATCACCGCCCGCCAGAGCACGATGGCCAGCAGCAGGATCAGCACCAGTGCGCCGACGAAGCCAAGTTCCTCCCCCGCCACGGTGAAGATGAAGTCGCTCTCGTTGACGGGCACGAACTTGCCCTGGGTCTGCGGCCCCTGGAACAGGCCGTAGCCGAACCAGCCGCCACCGCCGATCGCGATCCTCGCCTGATTGGCGTTGTAGGCCGCAGCGCTGACGTCGGCGCCCGGGTTGATGAAGGAGGTGAGCCTCTGGACCTGGTACTCCTTCAGGAGTCCGAGCTGGATTGCCAGCATGATCGAGATCGCCCCGCCACCGATCAGCCCGACCACCCATCGCGTGCGTGCCCCGGACACGGCGATGATCGACAGTGCGACAGCGGCCAGGATGAGGACGGTTCCCGTGTCGTTCTGCACGAGGATGACGAGGATCGGGAGGATGGCGACGCCCAGCGACAGGAGCACGTCGCGGTCACGGGGCTCACTGCCGACGTCGCGCTTCTCCGAGAGCAGCACGGCCATCATCAGGATGACGGCCACCTTCGCGAACTCCGACGGCTGCACGGTCATGCCCCCGGGGAGGTCGATCCATGCACGTGCTCCGGCGATGCGGGCCCCCACACCGGGCACGAACGGCAGGAACAGCAGGAAGAGAGAGATGCCGTAGATGATCGGGGTGTAGGCGCGCAGCCAGCGGTAGTCCAGCCGCGAGGCGAGGAAGCCGAGGGCGATGCCGATCACGACGTTGATGAGATGGCGCTTCAGGTAGGACTGCGGATCGCTCTCCGAGGCCATGTCCGCCTTGCTGGCCGACCAGACGAGCATGGAGCCGAACAGGGTGACCGCAAGGGCGGCGATGAGGAGGATCCAGTCGAGGTCACGCCAGTACCCGCCACCCGATCCGCGCTGGAACGGCCGAGCCGAGGCGCGGGTGGTGAAGATGACACTCATCGGCCCGCCCCTGACTCAGTGCGCGCCGAGACGACGCCGGCCTTCTTCCCGGTGGGACCGGTGATCGTTCCGTCGGACGCGACGACCGGCAGCGCCGTCTGCGGCTCCCCGCCGATGAGGACGCTCCTGCTCGGGTCGACGACCCCGTTGGTCACACCGAAGAGCGACTCATAGATCCGCCGGACGCTGGGGCCGGATGTCTTCGAGCCCGTGCCGCCCTCTGTGACCATCATGATCACCGCGTATCGCGGCTTGTTGGCCGGCGCGTACGACGCGAACCACGAGGTGGACACGTCGCTTCCCGTGACCTGCGCCGAGCCGGTCTTGGACGCCACGGGGATCTGGTCGAGCGGGAAGCCCTGGAACGGGGTCTCGCCCGAGCCGTTCGTGGTCACGCCCGGAAGCGTGCGCCGCAGGAACGTCATGGTCGTCTTGGGAACGGTCACCTGCGACTTCAGCACGGGCCGGAACTCCTTGACGACCTTGCCGGACGCGCTGACGATGGCCTTGGCCACCTGTGGCTGGTACAGCTTGCCGCCGTTTGCGACCGCCGCGTAGACCATCGCCATCTGCAGCGGCGTGACTGCCGTGTCACCCTGACCGATGACGGCGTTCAGGGCGTCGCCTGCACGCCACTGGTAGCCGTCCGTGCAGTTCTCCTTGTCGAGGGCCGTGTAGTAGTCGGCCAGCTTCGGGTCGGTCTTGCGGGTCTCCGGGTAGCCCGCCGCGGCGTTGGCGCACCACGTGTCCTTCATGGCCTCCCAGTTGTCGGCCTTGAAGGCGCGGCTCGAAACGCGGCCCACCGCCTCGCCCGGGAGGTCGATGCCGGTGGCCGACCCGAGCCCGAACAGCTTGGCCGTCTCGGCGACGGGGTCGGCCGACTCCCGGTCCGCCTCGGGGCCGCCGGCCGCGAGCCACATGCGCTCGGCCAGCCCGTAGAAGACGGTGTTGCAGGAGACCTCGATGGCGCGCTGCAGGCTGATGCGCCCGTAGGCCGAGGACTCGAAGTTGCGGAAGGTCTGCCCGCCGACCTTGACCTGGCTGGGGCACGAATAGTCGCCGTAGAGGCTGTAGCCCTCCTTGCCGGCAGCCGCCGTGCTGATCACCTTGAATGTCGAGCCGGGAGCGAACAGGCCCTGATAGGCGTTCGACGACAGGGCCTCGCTGCCGATGAGTGCCCTGTACTGCTTCTTCGTGACGCCCCCGATCCAGATGGACGGGTCGTACGTCGGGTAGCTGGCCATGGCCAGCACCTGTCCCGTGCGGACGTCGACGACCACGGCCGCCCCGGACTTGCCCGGATAGCCCTGGCTCCTCGCCCGCTCGACCGCAGCGACCAACTGCCTCTCGACGACCGACTGCAGATGGGCGTCCAAGGACGTGATCACGTAGTCGCCGGCGGCGGGGGGCTTGCTTGCCAGAGTGCCGGTGACCTGCCCTGCGGTGTCGACGGCCAGTGCCGTGATGCCAGGGCTTCCCCGAAGCTCGGCGTCGTACTCCCTCTCGAGGCCCGTGCGCCCGACGACGTCGGTGATGCGGAGCCGGTCGACCTCCTGCGAATCGCCTTGTGCCTGGATCTGCTCCTCGGTGACGGGGCCGAGGTAGCCGAGCAGATGGGCGGCGTTGACGTTGAACGGGGACGGGTACTCGCGGACGGCCTGCAGCTTGGCGGAGATTCCGGGGAAGTCAGATCGCCGCTCCATGATGGTGAGCGCGGTCTGGGTGTCCACGTCTGTCGCGACCGGAATCGGCTGGTAGTTCGAGCCGTTCCAGCAGACGGGGGGAGGCTTGGCGCCATCCGTGCCGCAGTTGGCCAACCGCTCGGTGATCTTCTCGGCCGGCATTTCCAGGATCTTCGCAAGGCGCTCGATGACGGCGGCACCCTCGTCCTTCTCCTTCTTCAGGGTCTGTCGATCCACGGTGACCACGACCGATGTGCGGTTGGAGACGAGAGGGCGCCCCGCCTGGTCCAGGATGAGGCCCCGCACCGCGGGCTCGACGGCCTCACGGACCGTGTTGTTCTCCGCGGCCGCCCGGTAGGTCTCGCCGGTCATCACCTGAAGGTAGAAGGTGCGGATGACGAGGGTCCCGAGCAGGGAGGCCACGAGCACCGCGAGCACGAGCAGGCGCAGGTTCGAGCGCTCGCTCACCTGGGTGCTCCTCTCGCATGCCGCATGGCCGCCGGCCGACGCCGGGCGGGGTTGCTCTGGGTATGACGGTACGACGGATCTGCCGGTTCACTGGTTCCCGTCAGCCCTTTTGGGTGGAATGTCCGAAAATCCGCGCCTCACCCCGACGTGACGGACACCTCGGGGGTCGCCCGCCGGACCACCCAGGCGATCCCCGGGACAATCAGCGGAGCCATGACGACGGCGTACAGCGCGCTGGTCAGCACCATCCCGGGCATCTGCTCCCAGGACACCCGGCCGCTGCCGAGCAGTGTGTCGAGGGTCGCCGTGGCCAGAGTGGCGGCCGCCGCCGACAGGCCCACAATGGCGATCACGACCGGAACGGTCCGATCACGGGGATCGATGACGAAGCCTGTGACGAAGCCGATCGCGAGGTAGACGAGGGCGTTGACCCCCAGCAGGGTGTCGGCGGGAGGAGCCAGGTCGACGAGGACGCCGGCGACGAAGCCAGCCGTCGCGCCCTGCACCGGTCCCATCGCGAGCGCGATCGCCACGACGGTCACGATGACCACGTCTGGCGTCGCCCCGGGAAGGCCCAGCCTCGACAACAGGGTCAGTTCCACGATGACCGCCGCAAACACCGACAGCCCGACGATGAGGGCCTGGCGCCAGATCATGAGTGCCTGGGCATGGGTGCCTAGCCGTCACTTCCGGACGAGCCGCCGGGCGACGAGGGCTGCAGGGTCGCCGCCTGCTCCTTCTCGATCGCCGGGACCGAGGGGGAGGTCGTCGGCTCGTCGGCGGGTTCTTCGGTGGCCGGATCGGACGGGGTCGCGGAGGCCGCCGCGCCGAGCGGCACCGGTGACGGCGACGGCTCGATCACGCCGGCCCGCGGGAGCAGGGAGTCGCGCGGGTCGACCCTCGGAGGCCTGGTCACCACCGCGACGATGCTCAGGGTCGAGACGTCGACGTAGGGCCGGACCGTCGCGACACGCGTGAGCTGGCCTGGCGTGCCACCCACCTCGACCACCTCGCCGATCGGGAGGCCGGGCGCGAACGGCCGACCGCCCTTCGACCCGAAGGTGACGAGGGCGTCACCCACGCGGAGGTCGGCCTGCGGATCGAGGAGCTGGAAGGAGAGCGAGTCCTGACGACCCGTCCCCGAGACGATCCCGATCTCCTCCGTGCCGGCGACGCGGCCACCGACTGCGGACGACGAGTCGACCAGTAGGACCACCGTGGACGTGTTGCTGGTCGTCTTGAGCACCCGACCGACCAGTCCCTGTCCGTTCATCACCGTCATGTCCGGCTCGATGCCATCCGAGCTGCCAGCGTCGATGGTCACGGTCCACGAGAAGTCCTGCGCGGGACCGACCGCGATGACCTCGGCGGGCACGATCCGGTACTGGCCGACGCTGGCCACACCGAGCAGGCCGTCGAGCGCCTTCACGCGGGCGAGGTCGTTGGCCACCGTCTGCGCCTCGCCGCGCAGCTTCTCGTTCTCCGCCGTGAGCGTCTCGATCTGTCCAGCCTGGTCGCGCATCGTCGACCACCAGCTGCCTGCGCCCGTGATCGGAGAGAAGACCGCTGCGGCTACCCGCTCGACGCCGCCGATGAGGTTGGCCGCGACGTTGCGCACCCCGGTGAGCGGCCCCTGGCCCCCACGGAGGTCGAGGATGACGAACGTCAGTGATGCCACCACGAGGACCGCGAGGATGATGCGGGTTCGGCGCGACAGCATAAGAACAGTGTCCCCTGTGGCGGGCTACGGCACTGCCGGCACCCGCGATCCGGGTCGACTACCGGCGAGGCTCCGAGATGAGGACCTGCTGCAGGGCCTCGAACTCCTCGACGCACTTGCCGGAGCCGAGGGCCACGCAGTCGAGCGGGCGATCGGCGATGAGGATGGGCATCCCCGTCTCGTGACGCAGGCGCTCGTCGAGGCCGCGCAGGAGCGCACCGCCACCGGTGAGGACGATGCCGCGGTCCATGATGTCGCCGGAGAGCTCGGGTGGCGTCCGGTCGAGGGTCGCCTTGACGGCATCGACGATGGCGTGCACGGGCTCGTCGATGGCCCGGCGGATCTCCTCGGCGGTGCGCTCGCCCAGCATGAGCGAGTACTCCTTCTTGACGTACTGGATGATCGCGTTGTCGAGCTCGTAGCCGCCGACCCGGACGCTCAGCGAGCACACGATGCCGCCGAGGGAGATGACCGCGACCTCGGAGG
>JAUPKM010000577.1 GCA_030837445.1 Actinomycetota bacterium | reverse complement strand
GGGTCTCGTCGCTGCTGTGGCGCGCGCCCCAGCTCGAGCGGCCGCTGCTGATCATCCACGGACTCGCCGACGACAACGTCCTTGCTGCCAACACGCTGCAGCTGTCGAGTGCCCTGCTCGCCGCCGGCAAGCCCCACGCGGTGCTCCCGCTCAGCGGGGTGACCCACATGACCCCGCAGGAGATCGTGGCCGAGAACCTGCTCCGACTCGAGGTCCAGTTCTTCCAGGACCACCTCGGGGGCGCCTGACCTGGCCGCCTCACGAGGGACGGCTGGGGACTCCTACCAGTCGCCTTCACGGAAAGTGTTGGGGTCCCCGGCGTAGTCGACGCCCTCGGGACGCGACGAGCCGGCGGACTCCATGTCCGCGATGACCTCGCTGGGCGGCTGCACCATCGGAGCCTGCAGCTCCACCAGGCCCGAGTCCGGCCCGACGATGAGCTCGGAGCCCAGGCTCTCGGTGACGGGGTAGTGGCACGCCACCTGATGGCCGGGCGAGTACTCGAGCAGGAGCGGGACCTCCATGCGGCAGCGGTCCTGCGCACGGAAGCAGCGGGTGTGGAACACGCATCCGGAGGGGAGGTTGATCGGGCTGGGCAGGTCGCCCTGCAGGACGATGCGCTCGCGGGTCGCCTCCACGCGCGGATCCGGCACGGGCACCGCGGACATGAGTGCGTGCGTGTACGGGTGCAGCGGCTTGGCGTACAGCGAGTCGCGGTCGGTGATCTCGACGATGCTGCCGAGGTACATCACGGCCACGCGGTGCGACATCTGCCGCACGACCGACAGGTCGTGCGCCACGAAGACGTATGCGATCCCGAACTCGTCCTGCAGGTCCTGCAGCAGGTTGATGACCTGCGCCTGGATCGAGACGTCGAGCGCCGACACCGGCTCGTCGCAGACGACGACCTTCGGCCGGAGGGTCACGGCTCGGGCGATCCCGATGCGCTGGCGCTGGCCACCGGAGAACTCGTTGGGGTAGCGGTTGTAGTGCTCGGGGTTGAGGCCGACCCGCTCCATCGTCTCCTGCACGGCCCGCTTGACGCCTCCGGGCGGATCGATCTTCTGCACCTCGTAGGGGGCGGAGATGATCGAGCCGACGGTGTGCCGGGGATTGAGGGACGAGTAGGGGTCCTGGAAGATCATCTGCAGCTCGCGGCGCAGCGGCACCATCTCGCGCTTGGTCAGCCCGGTGATGTCGCGGCCGTCGTACCAGACGTTGCCGGCCGTGGGCTCGAGCAGCTTGAGCAGGGTGCGCCCGGCCGTCGACTTGCCGCAGCCGGACTCGCCGACCAGGCCGAGCGTCTCTCCCGGTGCGACACCGATCGAGATGCCGTTGACGGCGTTCACGGTGCCGATGGTCTTCTTGCGGATCGCGCCCTTGGTGATGGGGAAGTGCTTGACGAGGGCGTCGGCGCTGAGGATCGGCTCGGCGGTCATGAGGATCCATCCTTCTTGCCGGACACCGCGGCCAGCGACTCGGCGGCGAAGCGCTTGCGGTCGGCGTCGGAGAGGTGGCACCGCACCGAGTGCGTCGAGGAGATGTCGAGGAGCTCGGGGCGCACGGTCGAGCATCGGTCGTCGCCCAGCCACGACCGCGCCCCGCAGCGGGGTTCGAACACGCACCCGCTGGGAAGGTTGATGAGGGACGGCGGCTGGCCGCCGATGGGCGTGAGCCGGGCGCTGACGTCGTCCAGTCGCGGCACCGACGACAGCAGGCCCACCGTGTAGGGCATCTGCGGGTCGTAGAAGATGTCCTCGAGGGTGCCTCGCTCCACCAGGCGCCCGGCGTACATGACGGCGACCTCGTCAGCCACGTCGGCCACGACGCCGAGGTCGTGGGTGATGAGGATGATCGCGGTGTTGTACTGCACCTGAAGCTCAGCAAGCAGCTCCATGATCTGCGCCTGGACGGTGACGTCGAGGGCGGTCGTGGGCTCGTCGGCGATGAGCAGCGACGGACCGTTGATGAGGGCCATCGCGATCATGACGCGCTGCCGCATGCCCCCGGAGAGCTGATGGGGGTAGTCGTCGATGCGGCGCTCGGCATTGGGGATGCCCACACGCTGGAGCATGTCGAGGGCCTGCGCGCGCGCCTCTGACTTCGACACGTCCTGGTGGACGAGCACCGCCTCGACGAGCTGGTTGCCGATCCGGTAGAACGGATGAAGCGAGGCGAACGGGTCCTGGAAGATCATGGAGACGACGCTGCCGCGCAGCTTGCGAAGCTCGTCTTCGCTCGCGGCGATGAGCTCGTTGTCGCCGACCCACGCACGGCCCTCGATCGTGGCGGTGCGCCGGTTGACCAGGCCCATGAGGGCCTGCGAGGTGACGCTCTTGCCGGAGCCCGACTCCCCCACGATGGCCAGGGTCTTGCCGCGCTCGACGCTGAAGGTCACACCGTCGACGGCACGGACGATGCCGTCCTCGGTCGGGAAGCTCACGCGCAGGTCGTCCACGCGCACGAAGGCGTCGGTCATGAGAGCCTCACCCGCGGGTCGATGACGGCGTACAGGAGGTCGACGATGATGTTGGCCACGACGATGAAGAAGCCGGCCACGAGGACGGTCGCCGTGATCACCGGGAGGTCGGCGTCGAGCACCGAGTTGATCGCCAGGCGCCCGAGGCCCGGCAGGGTGAACACGCTCTCGACGATGATGGCGCCGCCCAGCAGGCCGGCGAGGTCGAGGCCTGCCGCGGTCACGATGGGCGTGAGCCCGGCGCGGAGGGCGTGCTTGCGGATGACCGTGCGCTCCGGAAGCCCCTTGGCGCGGGCCGTGCGGATGTAGTCCTCGCCGAGGGTCTCGAGCATCTGGTTGCGCGTGAGGCGGATGTAGAAGGCAGCGAAGACCAGAGCGAGCGTGATCCACGGAAGGATCATCGTCTGGAAGAACTGCAGGGGATCCGTCTGCGGCGGCACGTAGCTCGGATACGGCAGCAGCTGCCACTTGATGACGATGAAGAACAGCAGGAGCAGGCCGATGAAGAACGAGGGGAACGAGTAGCCGACCAGCGCCGCGCCCATCGTCGCGCGCTCCTGCCAGCGGCCGCGGCGCAGGGCCGCGTAGATGCCCAGCAGGACGCCGGTCACGATCCAGAGGATGAACGCGCCGACGGCCAGGTAGATGGTCACCGGGAGGACGCCGAGGATGAGGGGCGTCACCTCCTCGCCGCGGCGGAACGAGTAGCCCAGGCAGGGGGCGCTGCACTCGAAGGTGGCGCTGCCCGAGCCGTAGGTGCGCCCGAAGAAGATCCCCTTCACGAACTCGATGTACTGCATGTAGAGCGGCATGTCGAGGCCGAGCCGCTCGCGGTTGGCCTCGATGGTCTGGGGGTTGCACGACTTGCCGCAGGTCAGTGCCGCGGGGTCGGCGGGCAGGGCGTTGAACAGGATGAACGTGAGCATGCTGAGCAGCACCAGGATGAGGATCCCGGTCAGGACTCGCCTGATCACGTACGCGGTCACGTCACTTGCCCCTTGTCTGAGTGGATGTCGTCGAACTGTGCCAGCAACTCACGTGAAGCGGTGGCTCCGGGGACCTGCGGTCCCCGGAGCCACCACGGCACGATCGACTAGCTCTTGACGAACAGGTCGCCGAACGCGAAGGAACCGTAGGCATCCCAGAGGTAGCCGTTGCCGACCTTGGATCCCCAGAGGTACTGGATCTTGCCGAAGCGGGTCGGGACGACCCACGCCTGCTCCATGGCCTGCTTGTTCAGGGCCTTCCACGCCTCTGCCTGAGCCGCACGATCCGTCATGGCAAGGGCAGCCTGGACCTCGGCCTCGTAGGCCGGGTCGTTGACGCGGGACAGGGTGAATCCGCCGTTGGCGCCGAAGAGCTCGGGGATGACGGTGGACGCGTTCTGCCAGTCCGGGCCCCAGCCTGCGGAGACGATCTCCTTCTCCTGGGCCGGATCGAGGACGACGCCGTAGTACTGACCGGTCTCGATGCCCTCGAGGGTGACCTTCATGCCAGCCTTCTCCAGCGACCCCTTGATCGAGGCAGCGGCCTTCTCGTTGGTGGGCGAGATCGGGAACTGGTAGGTGAGGTCGACCATCGGCTCACCGGACTCGGCGATGAGCTTCTTCGCGAGCTCAGGGTCACCGGCGTCCGGAACGGCCGCACCGAACATGTCCGTCCACATGCCCGAGGGCGCGTAGTCGGTCGCGAGGTTCGGCTTGATGACGCCGTCGCCGATGTCACCGGCGAAGTCGCCACCGGCGATGGTGATGAGCTCGGCGCGGTTCAGTGCCACGGCGATGGCCTGGCGCTGCTTCTGGTTCGGCACCTTCTCCGTGTTGATGGCGAGGTAGCGCACGTAGGGGTCGTAGCCGTTGACCGAGCGGTCGGTGAACCGCGGGTCCTCAGCGCCGAACACGGTGGCGAGGTTCTCGGGCTGCATGCCCGCGAACGTCACGACAGTCTGGTCCTCGGCGGCGTCAGCGATGAGACGCTGGTCGATCGCTGCCGGGTCGATGGCGAAGTTGACGACGATCGAGTCCGGGTAGGCCGGGCGGTAGTCGTCGGACGCCTTGGACCACTTGTCGTTGCGCACGAGGACCATCTTCTGGCCCTTGGTGTACTCCGAGATCTTGTAGGGGCCCGTCGAGACGACGGCGTCGTCGTAGCCCTCGCCCGTGTCAGCCGCCTGGGGAACCGGCGAGAACGCGGTCAGGGTGACCGTGTAGTTGAAGTCACCGGCGGGGCGGTTGAGGTTGAAGGTGATCGTCTTGTTGTCGTCCGAGCAGGTCACAGCCTTGTCGAACGCTGCGACGTCGTTGCCCTCGGTGACATACGGGCCCTTGTAGACGGACGAGCCGTCCTCAGCCTTGGGGATGTCGAGCAGCGAGATCGCGTAGGTCGGACCGTCGGTGATGACGTCCGTGGCGAAGGTGCGCGAGACGCCGTACTTCACGTCGGAGCAGCCCACGGCCGTGCCGTCCTCGAAGGTGACGCCGTCGCGGATCGTGAAGGCCCAGGTCTTGGCGTCATTCGAGGCCGTGCCCAGGTCGGTCGCCATGTCGGGGACGATGGTGACGCCCTCGGCGCCCGGAGCCATCTTGTAGGCGGTGAGGGTACGGGTGGTGTACCCGTTGAAGAAGGCGATGTCGACGCCGGTGTAGATGCGCTGCGGATCCACGTGGAGGAACTGCTCCTCGAGCGTCAGCACGTTGATGGTGCCGCCCGGCTGTCCCTCGCCGCTGCCCTCAGCGGCCGCACTGCTGCTGTCACTGCTGCTGCTGCTGCCACAGGCCGCGAGCAGCAGGGCGCCTGCTGACGCCACCGCGGCGAGCCGCAGGCCGTTCTTGATAGCCGAACCCATGAGTTTCCTCCTTATCAAGGATCGCGTGTTGTCACGACCCTGTCCCGATCAGGTTGATCGGACTCCCGTCCTTGTTGGCGGGAAGTCTGTGGTGGTGCGCCGGCGCGACGTCGCGTGCGATGTCATCGCGTGCCCCGCCCGGTGCGGGGGTCGAGCGCGTCCCGCACGGCATCGCCGAACACGTTGAACGCGTAGACGACGATGAACAGCGCTGTGCCGGGGATGAACAGGTACGTGGGGACCACCGCGAAGTAGCGCACCGAGTCGGCGAGCATCTTGCCCCAGGACGGGGTGGGCTCGATGATGCCGACGCCGAGGTAGGACAGGACGGCCTCGGCGGCGATCAGCGTCGGCATGGAGATCGTGACGTAGACGATGATCGGCGCCCACAGGTTGGGCAGCATCTCCTTGAACAGGATGCGTCTCGTCGGTGCACCGCTCGCGACGGCGGCCTCGACGAACTCTCGTTCTCGAAGGCTCAGCACCTGCCCGCGGATGAGGCGGGCGAGGTAGGGCCACCCGAAGAAGGCGAACACGAGGATGAGGTAGCCGATGCGCGCCGCCTCGGGGCTGAGCCCGGCCGCCTCGAGACGCTGCGTGAGCACGGGGCTCAGCGCGATGAGCATGAGGAAGAACGGGAAGGCGAGGAGCAGGTCGGTCGAGCGCCCGATGATCGTGTCGAGCCAGCCGCCCTTGTAGCCGGCCACGATGCCGATGGTGGTCCCGATGACGGCGATGATCACGACCGAGGTGAGCGCGATGAACAGCGAGACCCGGGCGCCGTAGAGGAGGCGGGCCAGCAGGTCGCGGACGGTGAGCGGCTCGACGCCGAGGGGGTGGTCGAGCGATGCGCCGCCCCAGGGGCCGGCCGGCAGTGATCCCTGGGACGGGTCGAGGGCCGTGCCGTCGAACGCATAGGGGTCGAGGCCGAGGAGGCTGACGATCAGCGGAGTGAAGATGGCCGTGAGGAAGATGAAGATGAGCAGGTACATCGCGAACATGGCACCGCGGTCGCGGCGCAGGCGGCGCCAGGCGAGAGCTCGCAGCGACATCCCGGTCACGGGCTCGTCCACGACGGGCGGGACGACGGGCTCCGTGACTGTGCTCACGTGTTCGCTCCCCTTCCGCTCGGTGCGGCACCTGCCGCCTGTGGACGCATTCCTTCAGCCGCACTCCCATGAGCACGGCCTGACCTTGGTGTGCTTGCCTCGTGGAGGCTAGCCGCCTGAGATTACGACACGTTTACGCGCCGGTAACTACGGGAGCCTCTGATCGGGACATACGTTCCCAAATCGTGACCTTCACAAGGTCACAGAGCCACGCGGCAGCCCGCAGACAGGAGATCGTCCTGCATCAGGACTTGTTCTTGCCCCGTCCGGCGCGAACGCGGTCGGTCATCGAGAGAATCACCTTGCGGATGCGCACCGCGCCGGGAGTCACCTCGACGCACTCGTCCTCGCGGCAGAACTCCAGGGCCTGCTCGAGCGACAGCTGCTTGTGGGGGATCAGCGGCACGAGGATGTCGCCGGACGACTGCCTCATGTTGG
>JAUPKM010000576.1 GCA_030837445.1 Actinomycetota bacterium | reverse complement strand
GCTTGCGTCGGACCAGCCAGCGGGCCAGCGCGAAGAGTGCGGCGGCACCCACCACCAGGAAGGCGAGCACCGCCTCCCCGCCTTCCTGCCACACGAGGATGCCGAGCACCACGCCGCCCATGCCCACGACGGACAGCACAGCTCCCACCGCGTCAACGTGGCGGTCCCCGGTGTAGGGAACGTCCTTCACCAAGCGGATGCCTGACAGCACGATCACGATGATGACTGCCTCGAGCAGGAAGTTGATCCGCCATGACCAGTACGTGGTGATCACGCCGCCGATGAGCGGGCCGATCGCGGCGGCGATGGCCATCGACGCCCCCACCAGTGCGTACACCTTCGCCCGTGCCGCTCCCTCGAAGTTACCGTGGATCAGCGACTGCATGGCCGGCAGCAGGAGTGACGCGCCCAGGCCACCGATGATCGCCCAGAACACGATGATCGCCATCACGCTCTGCGCGAGAGTCATCGCGAGCGCCCCCACGGCATAGGCCAGCAGTCCGATGACGTAGGCACGCTTACGGCCCATCAGGTCGCCCAGTTTGCTGTTGATCAGGATGAAGGCCGCGGACACTAGCGCCTCGAGGGCGATCGCCGACTGGATGCTGCTCACCGACGCGTCGAGGCTCTCGGCGACGGCCGAGATGGACACGTTCATGATGGTCGTGTCCACGACCAGGACGAACATCGCCATCGCCAGGAGGATGGGCAGCTTCCTGCTCGACGGTGCGGACGGCACGTGATCATTCATGTTCACTCATCTCCGACAGGGCGAGGGCGAGCCGGGAGCCGCGGCTCTGCAAGGTTGCTTGACATGACGGCCGCCCGGAACTTGCCAAGGGTCAGATGCCTAGTGCCTTCGCCTTGGCTGCGGCGAACTCCTTGTCCGACAGGACTCCCTGACTGTGCAGCTGGGCGAGGTTCTGCAGCTGGGCCATCTGAGCATCCTCGGGGCTGGCCTCCGCGACGGCTGGCGCCGGTGCGTCAGCCTGCTGCTGCGCAGCCTGCTCCTGAGCCTGGGCGTCGTACTTGTTGGCCTGACGGTGTGCCACGCGGCCGGAGACCGCGGTAGCGGTCCCGGCTACGACGGCGGTGCGGGCGGCCATGCGCATGAGTCCCATGTCTGTTGCCTCTCAATCGGGTGGAGCGGAAGGTGGGTCAGGAAGTGATGACGGACTCGACGACGTCGGCGGGGATGCGAACGGTGTCGATGACGAAGGCGTCGGCCTCGCGAAGGGTGCTGACGATCTCCTCGGCCCACCGGTTCTCGAAGGCGATGAGCATCGCGGCACTGTTGAGCGGCAGGTCCTCGCTGACCTCGTCAGCGTCTTCGGGGCCGAGGGCTCCGGGCTGCGCGACGTCGATGGACATGAAGCTCGCGCCCGTCTCAGCGTCGAGGTCGCCGATCTCCAACGTGGTGACGACGCCGTCGGCGTCCTTCATGATGAAGGTGATGTCGAGCACGCGAATGGTGCCGTTCTCGACCTGCCGCAGAATCGCTGGGGCGATCTGGCCGGTGAACTTGTTGCCGGGGAAGCCGATGATGTAGACGTCGACCGGGCCGATGGCCATGGTTCCTCCTGGTGGTGTCGTGAGTGGCGAGCTGGGATCAGGACGTGCTGGGACTCGGTGACGCGGCTGAGGATCCGGCGGCGTCGGCGACCTTCGCCTTGAGGGCCCCCAGGGACGCACGGGCGGCCGCGAGGCGCTCCTCGGCGGCGAGGATCGCCTGTGCCTTGGCTTCGCCCGCTGCTGTCTTTGCAGCCTCGACGGATGCCTTCGCCTCGTCGAGGTCCGCCTGGGCAGCGGCCACCTCGGCCGACACCGACTCCGCTGCGGCTGCGGCGCTCGCGGTCGCGTCCGCGAGCTGCTTGTCGAGGGCGGCGACGTCGGACTCGAGCTGCTGGATCGCGGCCGCGGGGTCGGCGATGATGACCTTGCCCACGATGGCCTCCAGGCCATCCACTCGGGATTCGAGAGCCGTGACACGGGCGTCCAGCTCGGCGGTGGTGGCGTCCGACTCGCTGCTCGTCGAACTGCAGGCGACCAGTGCCGTGCTCGCGATCGCGAGCCCAGCCGCCACGGCGATGATGCGGGTCAGCCTCACGCCAGTGCCTTGACCTTCAGTGCCTCGAACTCGGCCTGGGTGATGGCCCCTGAGTCAAGCAGGGCCTTCGCGGAGGTGATCTGGCCGGTTGCGTCTGCCGCGGGGTTGCCGGCGACGGACTTGATGTACTCCGTCTGAGCGGCCTGGATCTCGCGCGCCTGCTCGAGCTGACGCTCCTGCATGCCCTTGCCGCGGGCGATGACGTACACAAGTAGCCCGAGCCACGGGATGACGATCACGAACAGGATCCAGAAGGTCTTCGCTCCGCCGCCCATGTCGCTGCTGCGGAAGATGTCGCCCAACACCCAGAACAGGCACATGAACCAGGCGAAGAACAGGAAGAACTCGAACATGGCCAGCAGGAACGATCCGTTGTCGTTGAACATTGGTGCTCTCGATTCTCGTGGGGAATGCAGGGGTGTTGGGGTTCAGATGTCGGCGTGCATGTCGTCGGTGGGCAGCCCGGCTTCCTTCCAGGCGGTGATGCCGCCGGCGAGGTTGACGACGTCGGTGAAGCCCAGCTCCGTGAGCGTCACTGCCGCCAGCGCCGACCGAGCCCCTGACCTGCAGTAGACGATCACCTGCTTGCCCGGGTCGAGCGCCGGGTCATGTCGCGGGCTGGTGGGGTCGGCCTTGGCCTCGAGGATCCCGCGGGGGATCTGCAGCGCTCCGGCGATGTGCGTCTCCCACTCAGTGGGCTCCCGTACGTCGAGCAGCACGACGTTGCCGGCCGTGACGCGCGAATGCGCCTCCTGCGGTGTCACGGCCGGGATGAGGAGAGTGGCCTCCTCGACCATCTGTCGCGCGGTCTTTGCCATCGTGTCGCCCCTACCCGAGTCGCGTCGTCGCGGCCTGCAGCTCGGTGCCCTCCGGAAGCTTCGCGGTGGACCGCTTCGTCCACTCCTCCTCCAGCAGGTCGCGCGCAGCCTGCTCGAGGAACTCCGGTGCCGCCCACTCGTGGACGTCGAAGTCGTTCTGGATGTAGCCGTGGCTGAGCATGAAGT
>JAUPKM010000575.1 GCA_030837445.1 Actinomycetota bacterium | reverse complement strand
TCGGTGCGCCGACCTCGTACGCGTCGGGGTACATGAGCGCCCACCGCACGGTGGCGTCGTCCCAGTCCTTGATGACCGAGTTGACCTCGCCGCCGACGTACTGGATCGGCTTGCTGACCAGGGGCAGCAGCTGCTCGAGCGCATCGAACACCGACTGCCCGGTGGATCGGGACGCGGACGCATCGGTCGGGGCGGGGGACGTCACCCGACGAGGATACCCAGCGTCCCGCGGGCCCGCGCTTCAGCGCGTCGGGGGCTTCCTTCTCATGGCCTTCTTGACGACGTCCTTGACGGGCTCGGGGAGCCGGGTGCCCGCCGTCACGGCCCGGACGCGCAGCGTGGACTGCCGGTCGAGCCACTCCCAGTCGAACAGGCGCTCGGGATACCGCCGGTCGAGGTCCGAGAGCCCCATGGCGTCGGCGTGCTCGTCTGCCACCAAGATCATGTTCCCGGTGTGGCACACGAGGGTGTAGCCCATGTCGCGGGCCACCTGGAGCGTCGCGCTGAAGCTGTTGCCCGGGTGCCGGTCGCTCGAGTGCCATTGGATGATCCCCGGAACGAGGGAGGAGTTCACCTCGATGCACACCACCTTCGGCCGGTACGAGACGTGCTGCGCCCAGACGTCGAGATCGGTGGAGTCGATGTCGATCGACAGCACGTCGTAGTCCTGCGGGAGCGGCGTCGATCCGAGGATGTCGTCCAGGGACGAGCCCGACCCGACCGGACCGCTCACCGTGGCGTGCACGGGGACGATCGTGGGATGCGCCTCGGCCGTCGCCGTCAGGTCGGCGAACTTCGCCGCGTCCGACTCGATGTACACGGCGTTCCACCCGTGCGACTCGACAAGGGTGAAGGTGTTGCTCAGGAACATGCCGTCCCACGCGCCGAACTCCACGCACCACGGACTGGCCCCCAGCGCTGGGCCGAGCCGACGGCAGATCTCCTGGATGACGCCGTCCTCGCCCGACTGGGAGTGCACGTTCGAACGGTGATCCGACAGTCTCACAGCGCCTCCCCCGGCTCGGATACGGATTGTAGGCAGGGTGGTGGCGCCGGCGCGGCGGTACTGGCGGGCGGCCTGAGGCTAGGCCCCGGCGCGCACCGCGTGAAGGCGTACGTTCTGCAGCAGGCCGATCGCTATCCAGGTGGCCATCATCGACGTGCCTCCGGCCGACACCATGGGCAGGGGAATCCCCGTGATGGGCATGATCCCCAGGGACATGCCGACGTTCTCGAACATCTGGAAGGCCAGCCATGCGACGATGCCGGTCGCGACCAGGCGCCCGTACAGGTCGTCGGCCCGATAGGCGATCATCACCGCCCGCCAGAGCACGATGGTGAGCAGCAGGAGCAGCACCAGAGCGCCGACGAAGCCCAGCTCCTCGCCCGCCACCGTGAAGATGAAGTCGCTCTCGTTGACCGGAACGAACTTGCCCTGGGTCTGCGGCCCCTGGAACAGGCCGTAGCCGAACCAGCCGCCGCCGCCGATCGCGATCCTCGCCTGGTTGGCGTTGTAGGCCGCAGCACTGACGTCGGCGCCTGGGTTGATGAACGACGTGAGCCGCTGGACCTGGTACTCCTTCAGCAGCCCCAGCTGGATGGCCAGCATGATCGAGATCGCCCCGCCGCCGATGAGCCCGACCACCCATCGCGTGCGCGCCCCGGAGACGGCGATCAGCGACAGTGCCACGGCAGCGAGGATGAGGACCGTTCCCGTGTCGTTCTGCACGAGGATGACGAGGATCGGGAGGATGGCGACGCCGAGTGAGAGCAGCACGTCGCGATCCCGAGGCTCGCTGCCGACGTCGCGCTTCTCCGAGAGCAGCACGGCCATCATCAGGATGACCGCCACCTTGGCGAACTCCGACGGCTGGACGGTCATGCCTCCGGGGAGGTCGATCCACGCCCGCGCTCCGGCGATGCGGGCTCCCACGCCGGGCACGAAGGGCAGGAACAGCAGGAACAGGGAGATGCCGTAGATGATCGGCGTGTAGGCGCGCAGCCAGCGGTAGTCCAGCCGCGAGGCGAAGAAGCCGAGGGCGATGCCGATCACGACGTTGATGAGATGCCGCTTCAGGTACGACTGCGGATCGCTCTCGGAGGCCATGTCCGCCTTGCTGGCCGACCACACGAGCATCGAGCCGAACACGGTGACGGCCAGCGCGGCGATGAGGAGGATCCAGTCGAGGTCGCGCCAGTAGCCGCCACCCGCTCCGCGCTGGAAGGGCCGGGACGTGGCCGGGGTGGTGAAGACCGCGCTCATCGACTCCTCCCTGACGCCGCTCGGGCGGAGACGACGCCTGCCTTCTTGCCGGTGGGACCGGTGACCGTGCCGTCGGACGCGATGACCGGCAGCGCCGCCTGCGGCTCGCCGCCGATGAGGACGCTCCTGCTGGGATCCACGACCCCGTTGGTCACGCCGAAGAGCGACTCGTAGATCCGTCGGACGCTCGGCCCGGACGTCTTCGAGCCCGTGCCGCCCTCCGTGACCATCATCACCACGGCGTAGCGGGGCTTGTCCGCCGGCGCGTACGACGCGAACCACGAGGTGGACACGTCGCTGCCGGTGACCTGCGCGGAGCCGGTCTTGGACGCGACCGGGATCTGGTCGAGCGGGAAGCCCTGGAACGGGGTCTCGCCCGAGCCGTTGGTGGTGACGCCCGGCAGGGTGCGCCGCAGGAACGTCATGGTGGTCTTGGGCACCGTCACCTGCGACTTGAGCACCGGCTGGAACTCCTTGACGACCTCGCCGGACGCGCTGACGATCGCCTTCGCCACCTGCGGCTGGTAGAGCTTGCCACCATTGGCGACCGCCGCGTAGACCATGGCCATCTGCAGCGGCGTGACCGCGGTGTCACCCTGTCCGATGACCGCGTTCAGGGCGTCGCCTGCACGCCACTGGTAGCCGTCGGTGCAGTTCTCCTTGTCGAGGGCCGTGTAGTAGTCCGCGAGCTTGGGGTCGGTCTTGCGGGTCTCCGGGTAGCCCGCCGACGCGTTGGCGCACCACGTGTCCTTCATGGCCTCCCAGTTGTCGGCCTTGAAGGCCCGGCTGGACACCCGGCCCACGGCCTCGCCCGGGAGGTCGATGCCCGTGGCCGACCCGAGCCCGAACAGCTTGGCCGTCTCGGCCACGGGGTCGGCGGACTCCCGGTCGGCCTCGGGGCCGCCGGCTGCGAGCCACATGCGCTCGGCCAGTCCGTAGAAGACGGTGTTGCACGAGACCTCGATGGCGCGCTGGAGGCTGATGCGCCCGTAGGCGGACGACTCGAAGTTGCGGAAGGTCTGCCCGCCGACCTTGACCTGGCTGGGGCACGCGTAGTCGCCGTAGAGGCTGTACCCCTCCTTGCCCGCGGCGGCGGTGCTGATGACCTTGAACGTCGAGCCGGGGGCGAACAGGCCCTGGTAGGCGTTCGACGACAGGGCCTCGCTGCCGATGAGGTCCTTGTACTGCTTCTTCGTCACGCCGCCGATCCAGATGGACGGGTCGTAGGTGGGGTAGCTCGCCATGGCGAGCACCTGGCCCGTGCGGACGTCGACGACGACGGCCGCACCGGACTTGCCCGGATAGCCCTGGTTCCTCGCGCGCTCGACCGCGGCCACGAGCTGCCTCTCGACGACCGACTGCAGGTGGGCGTCCAGGGAGGTGACGACGTAGTCGCCGGCGGTGGGCGGCTTGCTCGCCAGGGTGCCCGTGACCTGCCCCGCGGTGTCGACGGCCAGGGCGGTGATGCCGGGGCTTCCCCGCAGCTCGGCGTCATACTCACGCTCGAGGCCGGTGCGCCCGACGACGTCGGTGATGCGGAGCCGGTCGACCTCCTGCGAGTCGCCCTGCGCCTGGATCTGCTCCTCCGTGACCGGACCCAGGTAGCCGAGCAGGTGGGCGGCATTGACGTTGAACGGGGAGGGGTACTCGCGGACGGCCTGAAGCTTCGCGGAGATGCCGGGGAAGTCCGATCGCCGCTCCATGATGGTGAGCGCGGTCTGGGTGTCGACGTCGTTCGCGACGGGGATCGGCTGGTAGTTCGAGCCGTTCCAGCAGATCGGCGGCGGCTTGGCGCCCTCCGTGCCGCAGTTGGCGAGCCGCTCGGTGATCTTCCCGGCCGGCATGTCGAGGATCTTCGCGAGGCGGTCGATGACCTCGACGCCCTCGTCCTTCTCCTTCTTCAAGGTCTGCCGATCGACCGTGACCACGACGGACGTGCGGTTGGACACGAGGGGGCGGCCGGCCTGGTCGAGGACGAGTCCGCGCACAGCAGGCTCCACGACCTCGCGCACGGTGTTGTCCTCCGCAGCGGCCCGGTAGGTCTCGCCGGTCATCACCTGGAGGTAGAAGGTGCGGATGACCAGGGTCCCGAGAAGGGAGGCCACGAGCACCGCGAGCACGAGCAGGCGCAGGTTGGAGCGCTCGCTCACCGGGGTGCTCCTCTCGCATGCCGCAAGCCCGCCGGCCGACACCGGGCGGGGTTCCTCTGGGTATGACGGTACGACGGATCTGCGGGATCACTGGTTCCCGTCAGCCTTTTTGGGCGGAATGTCCGGAAAATCCGTGCCTCACCCGGAGATGACGGAGACCTCGGGTGTCGCCCGCCGGACCACCCAGGCGATCGCCGGGACGATGAGCGGGGCCATGACCACGGCGTACAGCGCGCTC